>CAISXI010000144.1 GCA_903889425.1 uncultured Roseiflexaceae bacterium
ACGTTTTACCGCATCTCAATCGCTTCTTGTTTCGTTGCCGTTCGCTCGGTGGAGTGAATCTCTTTCGCAACGAGGTGTATATTAGCACATGGGGTATAGCCGTGTCAAGGGGTTTTTGGGGCAATTTTCGATGAGTTTTCAAATTGGTCCGAATTGGCGGGATTCATGGTCATTATGGTGCCCGCTTCGATGGGTGTATCGCAGAGTACATCTATCAACAATTGGGCATCAGGAGCCACAAAACAGACGGTGAGCAGTGGGTTTTGGGTGACAAGGCGCCACATCAAGGTCAATTTGCTGTGCATACCGCCGGTCACATCAATCCCGTAGGATCCACTCGCCCCACCCAATACCTGCTGAATATTGTCGCGATGGATGTGGGGGATGCGCTGTGCCTGAGGGTCTTTGTGGGGGTCTGCGGTATAGACCGCAGATTCACCCACGAGGATGATACGAGTCGGTGCAAGCGCCGGTACGCCACACAACCACTGCAACAGCATTTCAGTGGAGGCAATGGTACACCCTTGGCCACGATCAAAGCTCACATCACCATGCACCACCGGCACCAACCCATGTGTGAGAGCCTGCACAATATGATCGGTCTGCCAGGCCACTACCTGACCATTGGCGGTTTCGACAGTGGTCGATGGTTGGAGTGACCAGGCCGGAATGTCGACTGCCAGTAAGGCATCGACCACCAAACGATTCAAGCGCAAGGCCGCTGCCGAGGTGGCAGCAAAGCCAAACCAATCGGCGTCAATGGCTAAACCTTTGTGGATGCCGTAGCGGGCGGCGGCTACATGCCCGTACGAGCCACTACCGTGACTGAGGAGTAGTCGTAATTGGGGATTCAGCGTGCGGGCAGTGGCGACGGCCTGGGCCATGCGGGCGATAGCAGCATGGTCGGCAGATTCGGCAATGCGTTTGTCGGTGATGACAGAACCACCGAATTTAATGAATGTGGTCATAGGCCTATTCCCCTCCTCTAGCGGCGCATCCGTACGGTCGCTCGTTCACGTCGGCGCACCACGCATTTTTGATTAAATGAATAGCATCATCATACCGAAATAATCTGCATCTGATGATAAAAAACACCTTTGCTCGATACAATGTGCATCGAGCAAAGGTATTTGGTTAATCCGAAATGCTAGTTATTTGCGATAGTGGTCGATAATCGCAACGATAATTGGACCGTTATTGTAGCCCAACACGATCAACCGTTCGTTGCGCACTTCGATGTTGTGCCATACCACCGCACCATTGATGCGAATATCGAAGGTGTATATGCCATCAAAAACGTCTTGCTGGATGTGGACAATTCGATTGTTTTTCACACGTAATGGAATTTGATTTGCATTGACGAGTGGCGTCCAGTTCGTACTGCCGAGCGGAGCAATTTCGATGAGCGCAACATCTTGGCCGAGATTGAATTGGAACATATAGTCAACGCTGGCACTCAATGCCGTGGCAGTACCGCTGGTGACGACATTTTGTGGTGAAAAAACAACGGGCTTGGTAAGTGAACTGCCACCACTAGGACAACTACCACGACAGGCAAATGTCACCGGCAATGGAACCATCAATAGCGCACCGAGCAATAAACCACAAAGTACAATACTTCGCCACATATATATGATTCCTTTTTTCAAAAACGTTATAAAATCATACCATGGATTTAATAAATACATACAATATTTTGTATGTGCAAACTGTTTTCTAACAAATATCCCGCATAGCAATGTGCTACACGGGATAAGTATAAAATACAAAAATAGATTATTTGTATTGAATTATGGACGAATTTGTATTGAATTATGGACGAA
>CAISXI010000145.1 GCA_903889425.1 uncultured Roseiflexaceae bacterium
AACGCCGGCACCGACAATACATCGTGGCATGGGCGAATTGGTCGCCATGGGTGTATCCCACGGGCGAAATATTCGCCATAAATGGCGTGGGTTTCGCCCCTACACAACGCCATAAATGGCGTGGGTTTCGCCCCAACGTCGGCACCGACAATACATCGTGGCGTGGGCGAATTGGTCGCCATAAATGGCGTGGGTTTCGCCCCAACGACGGCACCGACAATACATCGTGGCCGCTGGTGTGCCGTCACCGCATCAACCATGCGGCCAATTCGGCTTGATGTGCTTTGCGTACCGCTGGATTGACCTGTGTGCGGGCCGCATGGCGGATTAGCGCCTGATGGGCTGGCTCCAACAACTGCATGACCGTCGGCGCATCGGCCGGCGTCACAAAAATCGCCGTCGAATTGGCCACCGACGCATAGGCCGGCTCGCCGTCTTCGGCGAAAATCCCGTCGTAGTCGCACGGCAACGGAGTCCGTGCCTCGATCTGGCTAAACAGCGGTCCATCGACCACAATGTTGACTTCGTTCCGCGTAAACGACAACACTTCGATCATGCCCACATTGACCCGCAACGACGTTTTGTTGCAGGTCAATGTCCAACGGTCTGGGGCCAACGTGGTGGCCGCCTGCAGGCTGGCACGTAGCATCTGTAGGTGGTCTGGGCGTAATGTTACATCGGGGAGGTGTTTTTCGATCAAGTGAAATGCATCAATGCTCATACGTACGTGTCCTTTCTGGTGCGAATATCAGCATTATAACATATTTCGTAATACTGTAATAACAAGCATGAAGTTTGAAGCAGGAAGTATGAAGTATGAAGTGAAGCATCTCACATACAGTGGCATTCATCGGCGCACATCAATCAATAAAATGCCTCTGTGCCCTCTGCGTGCCCTGTGCGAGATAAATGACAGTCGAAGCAGTCTGCTATGTCTCTATTTTATACTCACAAACAAGACAATTTAGGCTATACTCGTATATATTTGACCAAATTACACCACAAACAATGATATAATCACGATATTCACGAAACGTACAAATTGATAGTCGCTGTACGACACGTATCAGCAGCAAATGGAATGTGGTTTCTGGCATCGAAGCGCCCCACACCACACGTTCATTTTTCACAGAAAGCACGTCATGAAACTCACATCCGCCGATCATCAGCAACTCGCCGCGCAAATTTTTCAGGCTCAACAAGCGGGACAATACATCGTCCCACCCTCACGCACCATCGATTATGATTTCGACGACGCCTACCAAATCCGGCGCCGCTTTGTTGATATGCAAATCGCCGCAGGTGGGATCCCCAAAGGGCACAAGCTAGGCTTTACCTCACCTGCCATGCAACAGTTGTATGGTATGACCGGCCCCGATTTCGGGATTTTGCTCGACAACATGTTTTGTAGTGGCGACCAACCGGTGCGGGTAAAGCATATGAGTGATACCCGGGCCGAACCCGAAATCGCCTTTGAATTGGCGCGCCCACTCACCGGCCCTGGCATTACCATTGCCGATGTGCTGGCAGCCACGGCACGGGTATGGCCTGCCATCGAGATTATCAATAGCCGCGTGGGGGGATTGCTGGCCAGCGCCAACGATTCGCTGGCAGATAATGCCGGCACGGGCTTGGTGGTAATGGGTAAAAAGTCACTCCACCCCGACCAAATTGACTGGGCATCACTAATGGTGTCGATGAGCATCGATGGCTTCGTGCAACGGGTGTCGGCCAATGATGTGATGGGGCATCCCGCCGCACCGCTGGCGTTTTTGGCGAACAAACTGGCAGAACTCGATGGCTTGGGCGGCTCACTCAAGGCCGGCGACATCGTGATTACCGGCTCACCGATGCAGTCTGTGCCGATGATTGCAGGGATGCGCCTGCACGCCCACTTTGGCCAACTCGGGGGCATGGAACTGACGTTTGTGTAGGGTTAGTCACCGCTTAGCGTTCAAACACCGCGCGTAGATCTTTGCCGTTGTAGACCATTGATTTGCCTTGGGCCATCAATGACTGACCGTAGTGGCGCAGTGAGCGTGACAAATCGCGTTGCCCAAAGTGGTGGGTCGATTGCACCATTTTGGCGAGGCGAATCGGCCAATTTACCCAGGCTTGCCCTGGCGCCGGATTGACGATATAGGCGCCGGCATGCACATCCCAACCCCACGCGGCGGCCACCAGTTGCACGCCGTCGATGTAGTCGCGGACGAATTGGGGATTGGCGTTGAGTGTATCCACATCACCACTAAAGACAACATATTTAAAGCGATATGTACTCGGTTTAGAGATGGGGAAGGCCCACCAATCGTAGTGCTTGTCATGGAATGTAGACCAATCGCCGCGCCCGGCCCATTGCCGAAAGGCGACCACTTGGTCGTGGTGTTCTTGGGTTAGGACGGGGATGCCAACGAATTCACGGTCAGTGTTGCGGTGCATATTGGGTCCTGTCTTGTGATTTTTCACGTAATACGCACTAATTTAGCCTCGTCATCGTAGGCGATATTGCCCATTTGGTCAAAAAAATACTCCCTGTGTACCACGTAAACTGCGGGTAATATAGGTGTATGTGCACTGATTCACGTCCCGCCCCACGCGTTTTAACAAATAAAAAGAGCAAATTCGGATATCATAAATGTAAGGGAACTTTAATAAACCACGCAACGTCTAGAGGAAGATTCGTAATTTCTATTGGTAGAAACAGGTGGCAATGATGTCCAAATCTGCATGGAAGATCTCCATCCCCATCGTGCTGTTCGCATTCGTCGTCATCTCGCTGTTTAGTGGCATGACTACGCAGTCACTCAAGGCGGCGCCCGTTGCCACCCCGGCCGCCCCGATTAATCAGCCCAAAACATTGAACAAAATAGCCAAAGATACCGACATGGTGTCGGTGATTATCACCCTCAAAAACCGTTACGGCCTTGAAAATAATGCCTCGCAATCACAACGCACCCAACGGCGCAACAACATCCGCGCCCAACAAAACGCCTTTGTGGGTCGCCAGAGCCGACGCATCACCAAAACAAAAACATTTGAAGTCATGCCAGTCATCGTAGCCAACGTCAAACGCAGC
>CAISXI010000146.1 GCA_903889425.1 uncultured Roseiflexaceae bacterium
CACAGTCAACATTGCTGTCACAGATGGCAAGGTTGTGGTAGACAACGACATAAATGTGCTCGTGGCCGACAATGTTGTTGGTAACGGAGTGATTCACGTAATCGATGGGGTGATTATTGGTAAAGAATGATGAAAGCGGATCGTGAGTGGTTGTGGTCGGTGGCTGTGTAGCTGTCTTAATAACCATTTTTGATGGTATTGTCTTTTGGTCAATCAACGAAAGGAGCCGGCATGCCGGCTCCTTTCTCGCGCATCCATGTGGCAGCTCACACCCCAGCGGGTGTGGTGACGCGCCAAGACGATCCGACCCTGACGCGCGCCCGCGCCACCGTACTGGCCCAAACCATCCACCACGCCACCGAGCATCGCGCCCAGATTGCAGGGGCACTTGTGGCGCATGGCATCACCGCACTCAATCTCGATGATTTGGATGTGTGGGCCTTTGGTGATGCCGAAGGGTTAGGCGCCTAGCACGTCACGTCAGGCAAGCGTATTATTTTTTGTGAAAAAAACGTGCGCTGCGGCGTGAATACGCTTCTTGGCATCCGTTCAGTGCAGTCTTATAGACGATGCCCACGCGTAAAATATTTCCACGTCTCACGCGTAATTTTCCATTTTTCATTCTGCATTTTTCATTGTATACACGTCCACCACAAACAAGTCGAAATCGAGCTCACCCGGTGAATACCCAAAGCCGGTCAAAATAGTAGCGGCTTCGCTACGGTGGTGAGTCATGTCGTTGACCACGTGCATGATGGTCTGCCAGCGGGTACGCCGATACTGCTCGTGTTGCCACCACACGCTGTTGATGTCTGTCTCGCTCAGCTGTGCCACATATGCTTGCCACGCAGTTTGCTCTTGTAGCCAGCGTTGTGTCAGGCTCGCCACATCGGCGAAATCAGTCTCATTGATAATTGCGCGATCTTCTTGCTCCATCAGCGCCATTCGCCAGCCATAGGCGGTATCGAGGGCGTGTACCAGTGTGCCCCGCAACGTGTGCCAACCCGGGTCGGGCGTCACGGAGTGCACGAATTGGTCTGGCGTAAGCTGGGTGCAGGCCTGCAAGACGCGCAAGTCAGCCCAAAAGGTGTAGGCGATGAGGGTTGCGATGGTGGTTGGGTGCATGATATTGCTTTCGTCGTGTGAGTGGCTTACCGCCCTCGTTGTAACACCTGCTTGGTATAGTTGCACGAATTACAAATCATGATGCGGTAGCCGGCCGCATTGGTATGGCGCATATCGCGGCCACAGCGTGGGCACACCTGCAGGTCATAGACGGATCCCGACTGTACCACTGGACTCGCTTTACTGCCACTATAGGCCACGCTACTGGGGTTGACGCGCTGTTGCAAGGTAGGCCGGGCGTCACCAGTAGGGGTGATTTGCAGGGTCTGCAAGATGCGTTCCACCAAAATACGATAATCTTCGGCACCCCGACATTCGGCGTCGTATTCAAAAATTGATTTGCCGTAGGAGGGTGACTCGGACAAGCGCACGTTGGTACGAATCGGCTGCGTGACGCGACTGCCATACAAGCGCTGCAAGCTTTCGAGTAATTGCAGTGACTGACTCGACCGTGGGTCATACATGGTGGGCACAATCAGCTTGATGGCGTCAGTGTTGCCCTTCATCTGTTCGATTTGCTTAAACAGCAATTCAACCCCCCGAATCGAAAACGGCTCAACCGTGGTCGGGGTGATAATATCGTCGGCTGCCACGAGGGCATTGGCGTTCATGGGGGTGAGCGAGCCACTCGAATCAATCAAAATCATGTCATAGAAATCAGCAATCGGCGCCAGCACCCGCTCGAGGGTCCGGCCCCATTCACCACCCCGTGACATGGTGGTTTGGGCGCTGAGTAGCGTCGTGTCGGCCACGATTAAATCGAGGTTGTGGCGGGCGGGGACGATACAGCGGGCTGGATCCATCCCTTCGATCATCAGTTCGTAGAGGGTGTGTTTGGCGGTGACACCGAGTGACGACGATAAATTGCCTTGGGGGTCAGTATCGATGAGGAGCACTTTGACTCCGCGTAACGCGAGGCCAGCGCCGATGTTGATGACGGTTGTAGTTTTGCCGATGCCACCTTTGAGGTTGGCCACGGTGACGATGCGACTCATAGGGGTTCCTTGCTCCTGTGTGCGTTGCTACAAATATACCATAGTTGGTAGTAATGTATGAAAATGTAGCAACACACAACATACGATATAATCAACATGCATTCGTTTTTCACAAGATAGGAGCCACTATGCCGTGGATTCGTGTCTTTACCGTTGAAGAAGCCACGGGCTTCCTCAAAGAGCAGTACGATGCTGCTATCAAACGCGCTGGGCGCATTTGGAACATCGTGGCCATCATGGGCCAAAACCCCCGCGCCATGAAGGCCTCCATGGATATGTATGGGGTGTTGATGCATGGCCCGTCGCCCTTGTCACGCAGTCAGCGCGAAATGCTGGCCACGGTCACCTCTTCCGTCAATCACTGCCTCTACTGAAGACGGTCGCATGCGCATGACCTCCGTGCTGAGGTCGCCAAAGATTTTGGGATTACCGACGAAGTCCAAGCCGATTTGCTGGTACATCACATTTGTAGTGATTGGCGCAAAGCCGATTTGTCGGCTGCCAATGTAGCGCTCTGTACCTACGCCGAGAAGCTCACCAAAACCCCCCAACAGATGAGCCCCGCCGACCTCGATGTGTTGCGCGGCCACGGCTTCGATGATCACGGCATCCACGATGCCACCCAAGTAATTAGCTATTTTAATTACATCAATCGCATCGCCGATGCCCTCGGCGTCGAACCCGAAGCCTTCGTCCATCCCTGGGAACAACGCACCAAATAAATCCAACACAAATCCCCGTTGTACATGTGTACAACGGGGATTTTGTATGTGGTACTTTCTCTTTCGATTACCGATTCATACTTCATATCACTTCGTATCACCATACGTTGCATGGTGGAGACGCAGTACGACGCAGCCAGCTGCGGCTCCACGGCGTCTCTACAATTTCACACCACCATGCGTTGCATGGTGGAGACGCAGTACGACGCAGCCAGCTGCGGCTCCACGGCGTCTCTACAATTTCACTTCATACTTCATACTTCATACTTCATACTTCATACTTCATACTTCATACTTCATACTTCTATAGGTATAATAGTTATCTTGATAGATAATTTTCGTGTTAACACAATTTTACGGAAATAGTATACCTTTTGGAGTAGCAAACCATGAATCACCCAATGATATATGCCGACCACGCTGCCACCACGCCCTTGGCCACCGAGGTACTGGCGGCCATGATGCCCTATTTGACGGAATACTATGGCAATGCCTCGAGTCCCCATGCCATGGGGCAAGCCAGCCAAATTGCCGTTGATCGTGCCCGTGACGATATCGCCAAGGTGCTGGGCTGTACGTCGGCCGAGGTGATTTTTACGGGTGGGGGCTCCGAAGGAGACAACCTCGCCATCAAAGGGGCGGCGTTGGCGTACCTGCAGGCGCATGGCACGGCCCACGTGGTCGTGAGTGCCATCGAGCACCATGCGGTACTCCACGCTGCCGAGGCATTACAACGCCATGGCCTCACCATGACCGTGGTGCCTGTTGATGGCAATGGGGTGGTCAGTGTGGCGGCCGTGGCGGCGGCGGTGCGTCCCGATACCGCCGTGGTGTCGGTGATGTATGCCAACAACGAAATCGGCACCATCGAGCCTATCAAAGAAATCGCGGCGTTGTGTCAATCACGTCACATTTTGTTTCATTGTGATGCGGTCCAAGCCGCCGGCTTACTGCCACTCGATGTGCATGAGCTGGGGGTCGATGTATTGACGATTACGGCGCATAAGTTTTATGGACCCAAAGGGGTGGGCGTGATGTATGTACGCCGGGGGGCGATACTCTTCCCGCAGATTCATGGTGGCTCCCAAGAGCGCCGCCGCCGCGCTGGCACCGAAAACGTGGCGGGGATTGTAGGACTCGCTACCGCCTTGACTATCGCCGACGCCAAACGCGAGACAGAAGTCGCGCGGCTGACACCCCTACGTGATGCCTTGATTGCGGGCATTGTCG
>CAISXI010000147.1 GCA_903889425.1 uncultured Roseiflexaceae bacterium
AAAATATTGTGGATAACTCGTGGATAACCCGCGGATAACCGGGGGAATACGGGTGGAAAACTATTAAATAAGTCATTGTAATGCGGTGTTTGAAAATGTGGATAAGTTGGTGATAATGCAATCACCCGCCCTGCAGTAGGGATGATGGAGCGGTGATATGGCGATAGATGCAATACGCCCACGACATCCCCAGCGGGCGCTGTGGTGGCGTGGGCGATGAGTTGGTTATCGGTAGCGATGGTTGTATATTATCCGACCAGTGCCGCCCATTCATCGTAGCGAATCTGGAGCTTTTGTTCGAGTTCGCTGTATTGGGCAGAGAGGGCGGCAATCCGTTTGGGGTCGGTTTCGTGACCCGACAAGGCGGTGGTAATGGCTTGGCGTTCGGCCTCGAGCTGGGCGATTTCTTGTTCGAGTTGTTCGCCCCGGCGTTGGCGTCGGCGCGATTCGCGCTCTTGTTCTTTGGTTTGGGGTGGCCCTTGGAGTTGGGCGGTTGGTTTGTTGGGCGTGGGGGTCGCCTTGGGCACATTGGGTGTGGCAAGGGTGGTTGGTTTTTTGTCGCGTTGCTCGATATGCTCACGGTATTCGCTGTAATTGCCGTCAAACACGGTGATTTTGCCTTCGTCGACAATCCACAGCGTATCGGCCACGGCATCGATGAAGTAGCGGTCGTGCGACACAAAGAGGAGCGTGCCGTCGTATTCGTTGAGCACATCTTCGAGTGCTTCACGGGCGCCGATGTCGAGATGGTTGGTGGGCTCGTCGAGGATGAGCAGATTGCCGCCGATCAGGGTGAGTTGGGCTAGGGCGACCCGCCCCCGTTCGCCACCCGACAAATCGCCGATGCGTTTGAAGACATCGTCGCCACTAAACAAAAAGCGGCCGAGGAAGGTGCGGGCTTCGGCTTCTTTGAGGGTGGGCCGGACGCGGCGCATTTCGTCGAGAATGCTATTGGTCATCGTCAGCCCTTCGTGGGACTGGGCGTAGTAGTTGATTTGGACGTTGCTCCCCAAGCGGGCATTACCGCGCAGGGGGGGTAATTCGCCCACCATGGTGCGCAGGAGGGTGGTTTTGCCGGCGCCATTGGGTCCCATCAGGGCCACCCGTTGCTGGCGGTAGAGTTGCAATTCGGGCACGGTAAACAAGGTGATGTGCTCGCTGTTGGGCAACACATAGCCCACCCCGAGGCGCTCGAATTGGAACACGATATCGCCGCCCCGTTGGCTGGCTTGCATCGCCAAGGAGAGTTTGCGTTGTTGGTCGGGGCGGCTCATCAAGGCTTCGGTTTTGCCACTGCCCCCTTGCCAGCCCTCTTTGAGGCGCTCGAGGCGGCGTTCGCGGCCACGGGCTTGGGTGCTGAGGGTACTGTTTTTGTAGCGCCGGATAAAGGCTTCGAGGCGGCCGACTTCTTCTTGTTGGGCTTGGTACTGCTTCCACATCAATTCCATGCGCTCGGCTTTGAGTTGTTGGTACTTCATGTAGCCGCCCGGGTAATCGCCATCGAGGCGCCCAAAGGCGATTTCGATGGTGCGATTGGTGACCCGGTCGAGGAAGTAACGATCATGCGACACCACAATCAACGTGCCGTCCCACTGCTTGAGGAAGCGCTCCAGCCATTCGAGGGCGGCCAGGTCGAGGTGGTTGGTTGGCTCGTCGAGCAGCAAAATATCGGGGCTCGACAGCAGGATGGCGGCGAGGGCAGCGCGGGTTTTCATCCCCCCTGAGAATTGAGCGAGGCGCAATGGGCCGTGGTAGGCCGGATCAAACCCCAGGCCTTCGAGGATGCGGGCGATGGTGCGCTCGATGTCGTAGCCCCCGGCATGTTCGAAGCGCGACAACAGTTCGCCGTAGCGATCCATGCGCGCACTCCATTCGGGATGGGTGGAATCGGCGATGGCGACTTCGAGCTCGCTGATTTCGGTGCGCATGTGGTAAAGGCTCTGGAGCGCTTCGTCACACAACCCGCGTAGGGTTTGATGCTCATCAAAACGGGCTTCTTGGGTCAAATAGGCCATGCGGATGCCCCGCGCCGGCGAAATCGCGCCGGTGCTGGGAGTTTCTTCGTTGGCAATGATGCGCAACAAGGTGCTTTTGCCGGCGCCGTTGACGCCTACGATGGCGAGGCGCTCGCCGCGGCTGACGTTGAAGCCGATCCCCGTGAAAATATGCTCGGCGCCGTAATATTTGCTGACGTTCTGAATTTGTAAAATCGACATTACCCTACCCTAATGGTGCTATCTGATGCCAAAAAAGTGGCTGGTGCTATACAGTGCGTCGTTGCAACGAACGGGTGATGTTGACCCCGATGAGACTGCCAATCAATGAAAATCCGAGTGATAATAACCCGACAATGAAGCCAATTCCCGCCATAAAAAACACCGCCATGCCCATCACCGCTTTGAGCGAACTAAACTCCAACGGCGTTTCTGGTTGCATCTTTTGGGCTTGGGTGAGGGCATCTTGGAGCATGGCGTCGTTGGCGAAGTACGCAATCAGCAAGCCACACACGACCCAAAAAAGGATGGCACCGATGAGGGCACCGACCCCCGAAATCAAGCCGGCCATGAGTGCTTGATGATTGAGGTCATCCCCACTATGCCAATTGCTGGTAAAATAGCCTGCAGCCCCTGCCAACAAAAGTGATCCCATCGGCGCACAACAGCAGCCGATAATACCGATTGGTGAACCGTTCGCGACGAGCACGGGAATGAAACCAAGTATTGTCGCAAATATAACCATGATGCACTGGGGCAAAATAAACACCAGACCGGCTTTTGTGCCTGCATTCATCATTCACACTCCCTACACACAACACATGTCGTCTCATTATACCCGAGATGACTTGGTGACAATAGGGTGCATTAATGAGATTCCCATTCCTACCTATTTTTTGTGGAAAGAGGAACCCCGATGACAACTGGTATGTTGACTGCTGATGCGCTCCGCGAGTTAGTCCGCCGTGGTGATATTGACACCGTCTTGGCGGTGTTCCCCGATTTGTATGGTCGCTTGATGGGCAAACGCGTCCATGGCCACTTCTTTATCGATCAAGTCCTCGGTGAGGGCATGCATGCCTGTGACTACTTGCTGGCCTGTGACATGGAAATGGACGTTGTGCCCGGTTATAGCTTTGCCACCTGGGAACGAGGCTACGGCGATATGCACGCAGCCCCCGATCTCACCACCCTGCGCTTGGCTACCTGGCTCCCCAAAACCGCCATGGTGTTGTGCGATCTCGCCCGTGATGACCATCAGGCCATCGCGGTGTCACCCCGCCAGATATTGCGCCACCAAATCGCCGCCGCTCAGCAGATGGGGTACGAAGCTTTTGGTGGTAGCGAAATCGAACTTTACCTGTTCGATGATTCATATGCCCAAGCCCACGCCAAAAACTACCACAACCTCAAACCCTCCGGCTATTACAACGAGGACTACCACATCTTGCAAGGCACCCGCGAAGAAGCGGTCATCGGCGCGATTCGTCGTCATCTCGAAGCGAGCGGTGTGCCGGTGGAAGGGAGTAAAGGCGAGGCGGGGATTGGTCAACAAGAAATCAACCTGCGCTTTGGGCCGGTGTTGACCCAGTGTGATGCCAATGTAATCTATAAACATGCCGCCAAAGAAATCGCCGATAGTGTGGGCAAAAGTGTCACCTTCATGGCCAAATGGGATGAAAAACATACTGGCTCATCGGCGCACATTCACATGAGTTTGCGCGGTCTCGATGGCCAAGCGGTGTTTGCGGGTGATGAGCCGTGTGGTCCAGTGACGTCGTCGCAGGAATTCCGCTGGTTTTTGGGGGGCTGGATGCGCTATGCCGCAGATTTCGCAATCTGCTTTGCGCCCTACCCTACCTCGTATAAACGCTACCAATCACGCTCGTGGGCCCCGACCACCATTGCCTGGAGCTACGATAACCGCACTGCCGGCCTGCGGGTGGTTGGTCACGGCAAATCGTTGCGAGTAGAAAACCGCATCCCCGGGGCCGACGCCAACCCCTATATCGCCTATGCGGCGGGACTCGCTGCCGGCCTCGAAGGCATCCGCCAGCAAATTGAGCCTGGGGCGGCCTTTGACGGTGATATTTATGCGGCGCGAGCCTTGCCACAAATCCCCAGCACCTTGCGTGATGCCATGCAACGCTTTGAACGGAGTAGTGTGGCCCAAAACGCCTTTGGGGCGGATGTGCATGCCCATTTATTGCGCTTTGCGCAATACGAGCAAGAAGCCTTTGATCAAGTGGTGACCAGCTGGGAACGGGCGCGTTATTTCGAACGGGCCTAAGGTAGAATAGACAGAGTTTCTTTTGAATATGTGAGGAGCAGACGATGCGTTTAGCGAATAAAGTGGCCTTGATTACCGGTGCCGGTCAAGGAATCGGCCGTGAGACGGCGTTGTTGTTTGCCCAAGAAGGGGCCAAAGTGGTTGTCGCCGACATTAATTTGGCCGCCGCCCAGGCTGTGGTCGCCGAAATCGGCGGTGGCAATGCGATTGCCGTGCAAGCCGATGTATCCAAAGCCGCCGATAGTGCGGCCATGGTGGCGGCGGCAGAAGAGACCTTTGGCGCGCTGCATATTTTGTTCAACAATGCCGGCATCATGCATAGCCAAGACGACAATGCCATGACGACTGATGAAGCCATTTGGGATTTGACGATGAACATCAATCTCAAAGGGGTCTTTTTTGGCTGTAAATACGGCATCCCCGCCTTGCAACGGGCCGGTGGTGGCTCGATTATCAACACGGCCTCGTTTGTGGCCTTGTTGGGGGCTGCCACGCCCCAAATCGCCTACACCGCCTCTAAGGGTGGGGTATTGTCGATGACGCGCGAGTTGGCGGTGGTACATGCCCGGGAGAACATTCGGGTGAATGCGATTTGTCCGGGACCGTTGCGCACCGAATTGTTGATGAAGTTCCTCGATACGGATGCAAAAAAACAACGGCGCTTGGTGCATATCCCCATGGGGCGGTTTGGCGAAGCGCACGAAATCGCCAAGGCGGCCTTGTTCCTGGCCTCATCGGAGTCGTCGTTCGTAACGGGGGCAACCTTTACGGTGGATGGTGGGATTACGGCGTCGTATGTGACGCCAGAGTAAGATTTTTGGGTTGGGACGGTGATTCACCAGGCACGATGTGCATTGCGCATCGTGCCTGGTTATTTGTGCGTATGGATGCGGTGAATTTCGACAGAATAGCGAATTTCGGGTACACTCAACGGTATTAGCGCCATGCAATGAGCCATAATTTGATAGATTGTTACGCCAGATATTGGGAGTAAATTGTGCAGCGAATAGCCCGTCAAAATACCATGTTGGTGGCCTTTGTCGCCATCGGATTACTGAGCTGGGCGGTAATTTGGTGGACATTGGCATCACAACCGTTACTGGTTCCTATTGATTTGACGAATCCTGTTGTTGCCCAAGGCACGTTAGGGAATGACCCTGAGGGTGTGTGGTTTACGGGCGATACACACGTCGTGGTGGATCGCTTTGCAGACACCCCGTGGCGGGCATTGCAGTGGCGTTGGCGTCAGGCGCCAGGGATGCCATTGACGGTGCAATTACAACTCGAATCACGCCAATTTAGCGTTGATGCGAGTCCGCAATGGCGGATAGTGCGCCTGTTACTACCAACCGGACAACAACATACGCCGCTCAATATCAAGAGTGGTACGCTCACGGTGGCCGGGGATAGTCGTAATCTCGGTGTGTTGGTCGACCAATTCCAGGTGGTGCGATTGAGTGTGTTGCCATGGTGGATGTTTTTGGTGGTATGTGATTATTGGCTGTTGATTGGGGTGGTAGCGCTATGGTTATGGCGGGGACGTTGGCTAGGGGTTTGTGCGTTGTTATTATTCAGTACCGTGTATGTAGTCTTGTTTATGCAGGAAGCACTGACTGGTTTTGGTGCTGCAACGATCTGGCTTGACCGCGGTGGTCGCATCGGGACGGTACTATTGATAGGGTGGTGGATTTGGCGTCGCCAACGGCAATTACCGGCAGTTGAGACAGCACCACCGCAGGGCGGACGGCGCTTTGGCTTAGATGTGTTACGGGCGGTGGCAGTGTTGTGTGTGGTGGTGTCGCATGTGACGCCGCTTTTGTTTGTGGAGTGGTCGAGTAACCGCGATATTTTTCGCTGGTTAATCTACCTTGGTCCTGTCGGGGTAGATATATTTTTTGCGTTAAGTGGCTATTTGATTGGTGGGATTGTGTTACGCCTGATTACCCAGTTCAACGAATTTGCCGTAGTCAGGCGTTTTTGGATGCGGCGGTGGTTGCGTACGCTCCCTGCGGCATATGTGTCGGCGGTAGTGGTGTGGTTCGTGGCGACACCGACTGATGTACGGTCGTATGTGGCGAGTATATTGTTTGTAGGGACGGTGAATCCTGCGGATGTCACCAAAGAATTATTGTTTTGGTGGAGTTTAGCAGCCGAAGAACTGTTTTATTTGGTGTTGCCATTAATGGTATACATCGTTATCAAAAAACAGCCGGCGATACCAGCATTTGTGATGAGCATCGCGGTTATTGGTGGTATTGCTATCGTGGCGAGAGCGGTATTGTTGCTGGTGAGTGACGAAATATTGTGGCGCAATGTTAATTTAGTACCCTATGCGCGACTCGATTCGATGATATGGGGTGTGTTGCTGGTGTGGGTGCGTAATTACCGCCCCCAGTGGTTTATGCGGATTGTGCACTATGGGTTTGCGCCAGGGGTGGTGATTTTTGCGGTAGGGGTGACATTGTTGGTAGATCAACAACGTTGGGATGCGGTGGCGATGTTTATCGGGCATACAGTGGTGGTGATTGGTGCGAGCCTGCTCATCCCCGTGTGTGAGTCGCTGCAACCGTTTGCATGGGCACTGCTCAATCGTATGTGTACGGGTATTGCATTGGTGAGCTATTCGGCTTATCTGTATCATGGCATGATCGTAACCATGCTCGAGCGTTGGTTTGGGGCTGCGACGTCGTGGCCGATGTTGTTGGGCGTGGTAGTGGTATATATGGTGTTGGTGTTTGGGGTGGCTACGTTGAGTTATCGCTTGGTAGAGGCTCCCATGTTGCGTTGGCGCGATGCGCACTTCCCTGATTCCCACCAGCCGCGTCGCAGTGTGCCTACGAGTTAATGGGGCGATAAACGATATAAAACGGAGGAACATGTGCAGGCTATAATCCGGCATAGTGTCAAAATTTCATTTTTGGGGATTGCAGTATTGAGTTGGGTGGTTATCTGGTGGGCATTTGTACAGCAACCGGTAACGATATCACTCGCATTAGATAATCCGCTGATTGCCCAAGGAACGTTGGGGCGAGACCCTGAGGGGGTGTGGTTTGGTGGTGATACTCAAATTGCCGTCAATCGCTTTGATGACACACAGTGGCGGCTGATTAAATGGCGCTGGCGCCAAGCGACAGACACCCCACTTGATGTGCACGTGCACATTGCCGCCGTCGACCTCACGACGCCTACTACCGGGTCATGGCGGATGGTGCATCTGTTGCTGCCACATAATCCCGCGCGATTACCATTGGATATTCAAAGTGCCACAATCCGAGTGCCAAATGATAGTCGTGATTTGGGTGTAATCATGGATTCATTGCAAGTGACACGACTGCTGGCAACCCCGGGGTGGACGGTAGTGATGGCGAGCGATTATTGGATGTTGTTGATTGTTGCGCTTGTATGGTTGTGGCGGGGGCGTTGGGTGGGGGTAGGGGCGTTTGGGGTATTGTGTGTGGTGTACGGCGCCATGATGCTACAAGAAATACCAAGTGGATTTGCGTCACCATCATTGTGGTTAGATCGAACCAACCGTTATGCATTGTGTATGCTTGTGGTGTTGTTTGCGTGGGTGCAACGGCGGCGTCAGGTGACGACGCTTGCTGCACGGGGGCGCCGGTTTGGTCTCGATGTGATGCGGGCGATTGCGATTACCTGTGTGATTATTGCGCATTCGACGCCGCTTTTTTTTGCAGCATGGGCTAACGACCGGGATATTTTTAAGTGGTTTGTTAATATCGGTGCGATTGGTGTGGATATCTTTTTTGCGTTAAGTGGGTATCTGATTGGTGCTATTTTGTTGCGAACAATGGAGCGATTTGATGATTTTGCGGTAGTCAAACAATTTTTGTATCGGCGTTGGTTGCGTACATTACCGGCAGCTTATGTGTCCGCAATCGTGGTGTGGTTTGTTGCTGCCCCCCAAAACATTAGTGATTATGTAATGAGTATTTTGTTTGTTGGGTCGTTTAATGCGTGGCGTTTATCGACCGAAAACACCTTTTGGTGGAGTTTAAGTACCGAAGAATTGTTTTATTTGTTGTTCCCATTGCTGTTGTTTTTATGCATAAAAAAATTCCCGCGGGTAAAGGCATTTGCGATTACCATCATCATTTTTGCTGGGTTTACCATGTTGTGTCGGGTTGTGTTGGAATGGACGTTGCCGATTGCTATCATTGATAATATCCAAAATGTAAGTTATGCCTGCCTTGATGCAATGGTATGGGGTATACTATTGCAATGGGTACGCCAGTCCCGACCACAGTGGTTTATCCGCTTAAGTCACATTGGATTTGCGCCAGGTGCGGTGATTTTTGCATCCGGAGCGGTGTTATTGTTGGACCCATTGCGGTGGATTGTATTGACGTGGTTTGGCTGTCATATTTTGATTGTAGTTGGTGCGGTGTTGATGATTCCAGCGATGGAATCGATCAAGACACTTGGCTGGCGCAGTCTCGATCGGGTAGTTGGATGGATTGCGTTGATTAGTTACTCGCTGTATTTGTATCAAGTCATGATGAGTGATTTTGTGTTTCATCAGTATGGATTTGCCACGTCGTGGGGCATGGTAGTCACCTCACTTGCGATGTATTTTGGGTTGACCTTTCTGGCTGCGACCATTAGTTATTATGGAGTAGAAGCTCCTGTTTTGCGCTGGCGTGATCGACATGTCACGGAACGCTAATTTGGAGTGCAATACCTTGTATAAGAGGTTGTAATGATGCGACAACGAGTGTGGCAGCGTGAATATTGGGGATTTGTGTTCATTGCCATCATGAGTTGGCTAATTATTTATGGATGCCTTGTGCGTATCGTACCGCAGGCACGGATTGATATTACTAATCGAGACATGGTTGTGGGGGTATGGGCACCGGAATCTGAAGGGGCGTGGTCAAATGGTGACACCCATATTGCATTGCCCTATTTTGGCGAATTTCCATGGCGAAGCGTGGCAATCACATGGCGGCGCCCATTAGACGCTACGATTACGGCCACCATCCAGATTGGGACGACATCGATTCAGGCGACGCCAGTGCAACAATGGCGTACACTGCACCTGCTTGTGCCCACCAATCAGACAATGCTCATCCTGCAAAGTCCAACAACCAAACTCCAAGGGGATCGCCGTGAACTCGGTGCATTTGTGGGTGAGGTTACGGTTACTGCGTTGCAATTGCCGTGGTGGTACATAGTGGTATGGCTGGTAGATTTGGGGTTGATAATTGTCGTGCTTGGGTTATTACTTGGGCGCGGGCAGTGGCTTGGGCTAGGGATATATGGGATTGTGTGTCTGATTTATTGTGTGATGATTTACCAAGAATCACAGAGCGGTTTTGCGAATTTGTCGTTATGGCTTGACCGTGGTGGTCGGTATGCATCGGTGGTAGGCATGATAGTGTGGGTGTGGCGCCGCTACCACCAGCAGCAACCGGGCGTATATACTCCTCCGCAAGGACGGCGATTTGGCCTCGATGTATTGCGGGCAATTGCGGTGATGTGTGTGGTTGTGGCGCATTTTACCCCGCTGGTGTTTGTAGAATGGTCGAGTAATCGCGATATTTTTCGGTGGTTGGTTTATCTTGGGGCGGTGGGTGTCGATATCTTTTTTGCCTTGAGTGGATATTTAATCGGTGGGATTTTGTTGCGCACGTTAGCACGGATGCAGGATTTTGCGGTTGTGTCGCGGTTTTGGATGCGCAGATGGTTGCGCACATTGCCAGCTGCCTATGTGTCGGCTGTGGTGATGTGGGCGATTGCGCCACCGCTCGATGTACGTGATTATTTGGCGAGTATTTTTTTTGTGGGGACGATTAATCCATATCATATTTCCAAAGAAATTCCGTTTTGGTGGAGCTTAGGGGCCGAAGAAGTCTTTTATCTGTTGTTTCCGCTGGGTATTTATTTATTTATCAAAAAACTTCCGCAATACCGGGCTTTTGCAGTGACGATCGCACTCGTGGCAGTGATATCGATCGTCAATCGGCTGGTGATTCCGCAGGTAATCGAACAAGCATATTGGAAGAGCATTGATTTTTTGATTTATGCGCGGCTTGACTCCATGATTTGGGGGGTGCTCGTTGCGTGGATGCGGATTGCTCGCCCAGCATGGTTTGCGCGGGTGGCGCAATATGGTTATGCGCCTGGGGTGGCATTGTTGTGGGCAGGGGTGATGTTGTCACTTGATCGTTACCGCTGGCCACTGATAACAGTATTGTTTGGGCATATGTTGATTACTATCGGGGCTGCACTCCTATTACCGGCGATTGAATCGTTGGCGACATTGGGTTGGCGCATGCTTGATCGGGTGGTGGTATGGATTGCATTGATTAGTTATTCACTTTATTTGTACCATGTGATGATGGTTATTTTCCTTGAGCGTTCCATTGGTTCTGCGACGACGTGGCCGATACTCGGTGCGTTGTTTGGTACGTATATTGCCTTGACGTTTGGAGCAGCCGCACTGAGCTATTATTTTGTGGAGGCACCGGTGTTGCGCTGGCGTAATCGGGCCTACCCAGAATAGTAAAACGCAAGCAAACCGCCCACATCACTCCATGTGATGTGGGCGGTTTGTCTGTTCGGTGATTACCGGTTAGGGGGTAGGCACTGCGGTATCGGTTGGTACTGCGGTGTCGGTGGCAGTGGCGGTAGGCACTGCGGTATCGGTTGGTACTGCGGTGTCGGTGGCAGTGGCGGTTGGTACTGCGGTGTCAGTCGGTACTGCGGTATCGGTGGCAGTGGGTACTGCGGTGTCGGTCGGTACTGCGGTATCGGTGGCCGTGGCAGTGG
>CAISXI010000148.1 GCA_903889425.1 uncultured Roseiflexaceae bacterium
AGCTTTGATGCGATTCCTGATTTGACGTTGCCCGGTACCATCCGTAGTATCAATCAATTTGGCAGCAATCGCCAAGGCGATATCGTCTATACCGTGGTGATTGATTTGGTCGAAAGTGACCCGCGCTTGCGCTGGAATATGACTGCCACGATGACGGTGGGTGAGTAAACGGAATTTAGCTTCGTTGATTACGCGGTATTTGCACACTACAAGCCTCTCGGCGTTGTCATGCAACGCTGGGAGGCTTGTAGTTATATACCAATTACGCGCGGCCGTATTTTTGATTGAGGGCATCTACGGCTGCTTTGGCGTTGCTGAGCGATGCCTTGTGGATATCCATGTAGGCTTTCATCGCATCCATGTAGTGACCCGTTTTGAGCAGATCAATCACCGGTTGGTTGATGATATCTGGGTCTGGCACATAGGTCACTCCAAGATGGGCGTACAAAAACGTCAATTGGGCTTCGAGTTGGGCCACTCTACTGCGGAGTTGGGCGATTTCGACTTCGGCATTCATGATACTGTTCCTTTCTTGGGCTGAGGTTGTACGTATGACCTAGCCGCGGTATTGTGCGAGCCGGTGCTGGCAATCCGCCTGCTTTTGGGCCGCTAATTCGGCCGAATCCCAGACATATGAGGTGCAAAAATAATGTTTGACCATAATTGTACCACTTACCAGATGGATGGAGTCGTGGGTGCGCATGACCTGTGTGAGCATTTTGCAGGTATCGAGATACTCGTCGTGGCTGGGATAGTGTTGTACGTAGGTGTGCAACCCGATGTGCTCTACGAGCCGTTGCAATAACGGCGTGTTGCGGATCACCGCACAACAGGGATGCAGTCGTGCATCACAAATATCAGGGTTGCCTTGGCGGGCGTCACTGGGGATTTCGTTGACTCCGTCCCACGATGGACAGACGCCTATCGCCCAGGCCTGCGGATGTGCCTCGAGCTCGGCGATGAGGCGTGGAATGGTCTGCATTTGGGTAAATACCATGTCTGCATCAAGCAATAGATAATAATCACTGCCTGGGTTGGTGCGTATGCCGTGGCGGAGCACGTGCCCATGGTTATTGAACGTCGTGTCTGTGCCGTAGCCACTTTGGCGCAGTGGCGTGCCGCGCTGTTGCGCATAGGCTAGCAGCGCCGTGGTGTCGTCGTGCGATGCGTTATCGTAGAGCGCCCATGAGGTAATCGGATTTGTGTCATGGGTGGCGTCAAACGACCGCAGCATCAGCTCCATGTAGGCAGAGGTGTTGTGGTTAACACTGATTGCAGTGATGGTCATCTGCTATCACTCCTCGGGTTACGGTACTGGTGATAAATCCCGTGTGCACTAATCAAAAAACCGTTCATCGCCGGCCTCAAGATATTTTTTGGCGGCATTGACACGGAAACTAATCCCCAAGCCCGGTTTGTCCCAGACATCCACGAAGCTCTCTTTGACGATTTGGTCGGGGAGGCCATCGATAATCTCGTACCACCAGGGGTGATTGGCTTTGGGGTATTCAAAGGCGATAAAGTTGTCGGGCAAGGTGGCACAGACCTGCACCAAGGCGGCGAGGCCAATGAGCCCGTTGCCGGTGCCGTGGGGTGCCATCATGATGCCGTGGATGTCGGCGTATTCACAAATCCACTTGAGTTCGGCGATGCCGCCCACATCGAGCGGGTCTGGTCCAATCACATCGACGGCCCGTTTTTCAATCAGCTCCATGAAGTTTTGGCGCAGATACATCTGTTCGCCGGTATGCAACGGCGTACTGGTTTTGTTTTTGACATCGCGGTATTGGTCGGCGGTCACAAATGGGGTGTA
>CAISXI010000149.1 GCA_903889425.1 uncultured Roseiflexaceae bacterium
CGGCATAGACTTGTTGCAGTTCGGGGGAGGCATAATCAATCGCAAAGGTACGGGTCATATCGTGGTAATAGCCCGAGGCGTCTTTGGGGAATATGTCGAACACAATCGCCTGCCCTCGTTGCAACACCATACTGTCTTCGCCACGCGCATGCGGTAAGCCGGCATCTCGTCCTTGCGCAAAAATAGTCCCCTCGCCGACCAAGCCACGGGCCGCTAATTCGCGGTCGATGACGTGGCGCACATCACCAATCGTCAACGGCGTCCCCGTCACGGCATCACACACATCGTCACCGTTGGCGACTCCGGCTGCAATGAAATCGACCGCTGCTTGCACCACCTCGCAGGTTTTGCGGCCGACGGCGCGCATGACCTCGACTTCGGCGGTATCTTTGGTGAGGCGGGCTGCACTAATGAGGTCTTTGTCGAACTCAGCCACAAAGGTGAGTTCAGGTATGGCAGCTTCGAGGCCGCGGAGTAACGCCAAAAACGGCCCAATTTGCACGGTACCGTACAAGCCGACCCGCCCGGTGACGCCCAAGTCGTGGAGCATTTGGCGCCGCAATTCAACCCGAGCAGCCAGCCGCTCAGGGAATTGACGGCTGATTTCACGGATATTCCAGCGGCTCGACGACACACACACCAGTCCTGTCGCCTCGGCCTGCAATAATTCCCAGTCGCTATGAATCAACATGGCCGGCTCGTTGCGTTTTTTGATAACCAGACCAGTCAAATGGGCACCACGAACAAAATAATTGAAGGCCGGATTGGCCGAGCCCAAGCCATCGGGGCCTTCGACGACGATTGCGTCGAGGTGGCGTTCGCTCATCAAGCGGTCGAGATCATGTTGCATCTGTGCTCTCCTCTGCCAAGGCACGGAGTTGTGCCAAATTCATCAAATCATCTTCGGGGTCACGATCTTTGGGGGTTTCGAGGATCATCGGCACGGCCCGAATCGCCGGATGGCGCATCAGGTTGCGGAATCCGTCGAGCCCCACAAATCCTTGGCCGATATGCGTATGCCGGTCAACCCGACTGCCGACGTCCTTTTGAGCGTCATTGGCGTGAATGATTTTGAGACGATCGAGGCCGATGGTCTGGTCAAACTCTGCCAACATGGCGGCACAGCCCTCAGGCGTGCGGAAGTCGTACCCTGCTACCAACACGTGGCAGGTGTCGAGACACACTGCGAGGCGCTGAGGGTATTTGCAGGTCTGGATGATGGTGGCGATTTCGCCAAAGGTGCGCCCGAGTGTCGTCCCTTGGCCGGCGGTCGTTTCGAGCAAAATCGTGACACTGGGTGCCACGTTATTGGCCAAAATCTCGTCGAGGGCACTACTGATGCGGGCCAAGCCCGCTTCGACGCCACTACCGACGTGGGCGCCGGGGTGGGTGACGAGGTAGGGGATCCCCAACTGCTCGCAGCGTTCGAGTTCGATGATAAATGCGGCAATTGATTTGGCCCGCAAGGCATCGTCTGGGGAGGCGAGGTTGATGAGATACGAATCGTGTACCACCAATGGATTCATGCCACTGGCAGCGTGTGCCTCACGGAAGGCGCTGATTTCGCTGTCAGTAAGCGGTTTAGCATTCCACTGTTGTTGATTTTTGCTGAAAATTTGCAGGGCATCACAACCAGCCGCTTTGCCGTTGGCAAAGGCCTTGGCGAGACCACCTGACGTCGAGACGTGTGCACCAAATTTCATTGTCACCCTTTCGCCTATGTATGATGCCTGTAGTATATCATTGTGGTTTGTGCGCTCACACAAGTGTCGATAATCTTCGGTTTTTATCTATACCATATTGCCGATGCGCTATGCCACAACAATCGGTTACAATAAAGAAAGAGAGTATGTCGGAAAAATCGACTAAATCAAAGGAACATATGACAACATTACTGAGTTACGAGGAATTAGCCAACACCATCGAAGACGCCTGGGAGCAGGTAGGCTTGCACGACCACGGGGTCAACGAATTAATCAACCCGGGCACGCTTGAACGCACCTTCCGTGCTGAGATTTTCCCAGAGCATGGTGAACCACTCACCGACCAAAACATGCCCCCGTGGGCCGAAGTCAGCTTCACATGGGGACCCGACCAGCAACGCTTCAGCACGGGCGGCAAACCGGTACTGTTTGAGTTGGGCTGGAACTATACCATCACCCTGCCAGCCCACGACAAACGGAGCGATGTTGATTTGTTACGGGCCTTTACCACGGCCATTCACCAGGCCTTGCGCAAAGTGTTCCAACAGACCCCAGAGCATGATGTGCTGGCGGTAGAAATCCGACGGGTCTATAAATCACCCGAATCACGTGAATTGCAACACATCCAATTGTTTGCCACTGGCGCAAGTGACATCAGCGATACCTTGGCAGCCACCAATATCGAGCATATCCAGGCCATTGTGCAAGAAGAATTAGTGGTAGTGGCGTCGTTTTTGCGCACCTTTGCCGAAATTTTCAGCCCAGGCACCGTCGGTGGCTATCGTTCTGTCGAATCGGCGTAAGGAGCACGGTATGTCTGAGTTTACGCGTTACTGGCGATTACCGGTGCTGGTATTTGTGTTGATTGTGGTTGCCGATCGGCTCAGCAAATGGTGGATCGATACCAATTTAGGGCCGATTGAAGGGACAAGCATCCCCATAATTGCGCCATGGCTTTATTTCACTTACATCAAAAACACCGGAGTGGCCTTTGGGATGTTCCAAGGGATTCCTCATTTTTTCACCGTGATGAATATTGTGATTAGCTTTGGGGCGCTCTACATGTATCGCTACCAAATGCCCCATACCCTTGCGACACAGTTTTGTATCGGCGGGATTGTGGGTGGGGCGGTTGGGAATATCGTCGACCGCATACGGCAAGGTTTTGTGACTGACTTTGTGCATGTCACGTGGTTTCCCGGAATTTTTAACGTGGCCGATAGTGCCATCACCGTCAGTGTGATTGTATTGATATTGGTTACCCTACGGCCAGAGAGTCCCACGAATGCATGATGATGACAGTATATTGCTCGTAGTCGATGATAGTGCCATCGGACAACGACTCGACCGCTTTGTGACCGAAGCCGTCGCCGATTTGACCCGGAGCACCGTGCAACGCTTGATTGAGCAAGGGCATATTACCCGCAACGACAAACCGACCCGCGCAGCCGAACCCCTCAAACGGGGTGACAAGATTAGCGTGCAACTACCAGAACCCGTAGACACCTCCTTGGTCGCCGAAGAAATCCCCCTCAATGTGGTCTACGTCGACGACGACATCATTGTGGTCGACAAACCAGCGGGCATGGTGGTCCACCCCGCCCCCGGCCACCCCCGTGGTACCTTGGTCAATGCCTTGTTGTGGCATTACCCCGACATGAATATCGGCGGCGGTATCCGCCCTGGTATCGTGCATCGCATCGACCGCGACACTAGTGGGCTACTAGTGGTTGCGCGCAACGATTATGCGCTCCAGCAATTACAACAGCAACAGCTGGCGCATACCATGCACAAAGAATACATTGCCTTGGTGGAAGGGGGCTTCAAAACCGATAGTGGCACCGTTGACGCCGCCATCGCCCGCCACCCCCGCGACCGCTTGCGCATGGCCATTATGGACGATGGCCGGGCAGCCCGCACTCATTGGCGCGTCATCGAACGCTTCCAACAACAAACGGTGTTGGCATTGACCCTCGAAACCGGGCGCACGCATCAAATCCGCGTGCATTGCCAATATATGCGCCACCCCATCATCGGCGACCCGATGTATGGTGTGCAAATCAGCAAACCTCGCCTCGAACGGCAATTCTTGCATGCCCACAAATTGGGATTTTCGCATCCACGGAGCAACGCAGCAGTTGAATTTGTTAGCCCATTGCCAGCCGATTTGCAACGGATTCTTGATTTTTATCGCATGCGCAACGAACATACTTGGTAGTCAATCACCTCGTACCGATTATGCGCACGAATGCGCATAATCGGCACAAAACGACTATGCTATACTACATCGTAGGGTTCATTCATAGGCACGATAGTCATGCCAATCACTATAATCACTACCCCACAGCATACACTGCACACCAATGCGCACCACCCCGAACAGGCGGCGCGCATTGATGCAATCATGGCCACACTCCGCACCAACCCCATTGCCGGCGCCACATTACAAGCGGCGCGCAGTGCGGATTTGCGCACTATTCAGGCCGTACATACCCCCGACTATGTTGCGTGGCTCCAGCAGCGCTGTGCGCGCATCACGCGACTCAGCGACCTCAGTGCCGACACCTACATCACACCCGATAGTGTCACGGCTGCCCGTATGGCGGCTGGGGCTGCCTGTGATGCCATCGATGCCATGCAGGCTGGCCAGCGCGCCTTCGCACTGGGCCGCCCGCCCGGCCACCATGCCACACCCGGCGAAGCAATGGGGTTCTGTTTTTTCAACAACATTGCCATCGCAACCCGCTATGCCCAACAACACCATCGCTTGCAACGGATTGCAATTGTCGATTTCGACATCCATCACGGCAACGGCACCCAAGACGCGTTTTATGGCGATGCCGATGTCTTGTTTATTTCGAGTCATTCTGCGCCACTCTATCCGTTTAGTGGTAATCGTGAGCAGATGGGGCACGGTGCAGGGCATGGCACCACCCTCAACATCCCCATGCAGCGCCTGAGCGATGACAGCGCCTACATTGCCGCCTATCAACAGGTCGTCATTCCAGCGCTCACACGATTCCAGCCCGATTGTCTGTTGATTTCGGCAGGGTATGACGCCCATTGGGATGACCCCGTCGGCAATTGTGCCTTGTCCGTGACCGGTTACAGCCAACTCATGCAATTACTGATTGCCGCCGCCCAACAACTGTGTGCCGACAAAATCGTCGCCATCCTCGAAGGTGGCTATAGCCAGCGCGCCTTGGCCGCCAGTGTGCACGCCACGCTTTGTCAGCTTGCCAATCACCCCCTGATGCCCGACAGCCTCGGGCAACGCCCCGGCAATTCCCATGGGGCCGATCAAAGTATTGCCTGGTTGCGTGCCCATCACCCCTTGTTACACGACACGAAGGAGATTTTTTCATGACACTTGCGGTCATTGACTATGGCGCCGGTAATTTACCCAATGTGGTCCGCGCCCTCCAGCACTTAGGGGTCACATTAACTATCACCAGCGACCCCGCCGTGATCGCCAGTGCGCCGGCGGTGGTATTGCCGGGAGTGGGTGCCACCCTCGACACCATGACCACCCTCAATCGCACTGGGTTGGCCGATGCGATTCGGGGCGCAGTCGCACGGGGCGTGCCCTTCCTTGGGATTTGTGTGGGGATGCAGGTGTTGTGTGACATCAGCGAAGAATTCGGTCCCCACGACTGCCTAGGGATTATCCCAGGTGCCGTACGGCGCTTTCCCGCCACCCTCAAAGTCCCCCAGATTGGCTGGAACCAAGTACGCTATACGGCCACGCATCGCAATCATGCCTTGTTTGACGGCATCCCCGATCAGACAGATTTTTATTTTGTGCATTCGTATTATTGTGATGTCACCGACAAAACTATCATTGCTGGCGAGACAGACTACACCCTCGACTTCCCCAGTGTCTTGATCAAGGGTAATTTGGCTGCTGCCCAATTCCACCCCGAAAAAAGCGGCACTGCCGGATTGCGCCTGCTCCGGAATTTCGTGCAGCACATGGCACAGCTAGATTGCGAGCCACAGCATGTTTGAACTCTATCCCGCCATCGACATCCACCAAGGGCGCTGTGTACGCCTGACCCAAGGCGACTATGCCACGGCCAATGTCTATGACGAATCCCCCGCCAATGCCGCCCGACGCTGGGTCGAAGCCGGGGCCACACACCTGCATGTAGTCGACCTCGATGGCGCCAAAGCCGGCTACCCCGTCAACCTCGAGGCCATCGCCGCCATTACCGCTGCCGTCTCCATCCCCATCCAATTAGGCGGAGGGATTCGCAGCCACGCAAACGTCGCTACCGTCCGACAACTGGGGGTCACCCGAGTCATCATTGGCACCAAAGCAGTCCAATCCCCGGAGTTTGTAGCCGAGCTGGTTGCCCAACACGGCGATGCCATCATCGTGGGCGTTGATGCCCGTGATGGCTTCGTACAAACGGCCGGCTGGCTGGCTGGCTCACAGGTCAGTGCGAGTGATTTGGTGGCACAGATGCGCGAATTAGGGGTTGCTCGGGTGATTTATACCGACATTAGTCGTGACGGCACCCTCAGTGAACCCAACTACGCCGCCACTGCGGCCCTGCTCCACCCCGATGGCCCCAAAATCATCGCATCGGGGGGCGTAAGCCACGTCGATCAACTCGTTACTTTGGCCCGCCTCGGGATTCATGGAGTAATCGTCGGCAAAGCACTCTATACGGGCGCCATCGCACTTCCCAACGCATTCGCATTGCTTGCAAAGGAGTCACAATAATGAGCGACAACAATACCTCCAATATCAGCGCCAAATACGAAGAAGAGCGCAATCGGTCAAGCAACCAATCACAAATTAGTCATTTGCAAGGCCAAATCGACGAATTGCGTCGCCTGCTCCGTGACCAAGGCCAAAAATACCAACTAGCCATTGAACAGGTCCGCAAAAACGACCAAGCCAATGCCGATATGGAGACCCAGTTTTCCCGCCAGAGCCAAGAACTCAGCCAAACCATCGACGGTTTCCGGCGTGATATCGGTAGCCTACGCAAAGAATTCGCCAGCACGTTGGTCAAAGTCGAAGATGGCATCCAACCCATTCGCGACATGCAAGCCCAAATCCAAGAACTAGGCATCGCTCGCAAAGACGACCGCGTCTCTGTGGCCACGTTGATTAATCGCTTGGCCGAAACCGAACAAAAAATCGGCGCCTTGTTTGCCTTGGTACGGGAAGCCGATGAACGCTACCGCAGTGTGGTCGCCCGCCTCGAAACCTTCCAGTCTGCCGAAGACACCCGCCGGGCCGAACTGCGCAAAATTCTCGAAGAAGTCCAAATCGAAAAACAACAACTGCGCCGCCAAGCCGTCGAAAACCAACAACTCGTCGCCGACAGCAAATACATCCTCAGTGAACAACAAAGCCGTCTCGTGCGCCTCGATGATTTCCGTAGCCAAATCGACAAAGTTACCACCGAAATCCCCGAACAAGTCAAAAACCTCGACAGCAAAATCACCACTATTAGCCAAGAAACCAAACAAGTCGAACGCATCGCCGCTGAGCACTATTTGGCCAATCAACAACGCATCGAAGAAATTCGCCTGCAACAAGAAGAAAAACTTACCAGCCTCCAAGATACCGAAGACCGCCAGTTCCGCCAAATCACCACTTGGATCGAACGTATCGATACCTACGTCCGCGAACTCGAACAACGCCTCACCCGCACCCACAATCGCCTCGAAAACCTCCAACATGACCATGCCAATCACTTCAATGACATCGAAACCCGTGAAATGGAATTACTCAGCGCAAGTGTCAAAGCTATGCAAACCATGCTGGAGCGCATCAAAGCGGAGCGCCCCAATCAACCAGCGCCCGACGGAAAGAGTCGCTAGTCATGTTGAAACGCCGCATTATTCCCTGCCTCGATGTCAAAGCTGGGCGGGTCGTCAAAGGGGTCTCGTTCGTCGATCACCGTGACGCCGGTGACCCGGTCGTGCTCGCCGCCTACTACAACGACAGTGGTGCCGATGAATTGGTTTTTTATGACATTACGGCTAGCTCTGACGAACGCAATATCATGGTAGAGGTGGTCGAACGCACCGCCGCTCAAGTCTTTATTCCACTCACCGTTGGTGGCGGCATTCGCACCGTCGACGACATGTACCGCATGTTACGCGCCGGCGCCGACAAGATATCCATCAACACGGCTGCCGTCCTCAACCCGCAACTCATCAGCGACGGTGCCAAGCGCTTTGGCAGTCAATGCATCGTATTATCGATCGATGTGCGACGCGGGCCTGATAGCGATGGCGCCCCACAGTGGCAGGTATTTACCCACACTGGCGCCAACGCCCGTTCGACTGGCATTGATGCCGTGCAGTGGGCCATCCGGGGCGCCGAATTGGGTGCGGGCGAATTAGTCATCAATAGCATGGATGCCGACGGCACCTATGGCGGCTACGATATCGCCTTACTGCATACCATTTCGAGCCAAATCAGTATCCCCGTCATCGCTTCAGGGGGCGCCGGCACACCACAGCACCTCTATGATGGGTTTGTACTCGGGGGCGCCGACGCCGTCCTCGCAGCCAGTATTTTTCATTTTGGCAACTATACAATTGCCCAAGTCAAGGCCGATTTGCACAATCGTGGCTTGGCAATGAGGTAGCACCATGCACATCACCGTCCGTTATTTTGCCGCTCATCGTGAGATTAGTGGCGTCCAGAGCGAACTCCTCGATGTCCCCGATACCAGCACCATGGCCGATGTCTGGCAATTGCTCGAGCAACGCTACCCCGCCTTGGTGCCCTACCGCAATCGAGTGTTGCTCGCCCAAAACGAGCGTTTCGTCCCTGCTACGACCACCATCAACGCAGGTGATGTGGTGGCATTTATCCCGCCAGTAAGCGGTGGGAGTACTACACCACTATTCTTGGTTACCCATGCACTGCTCGACTCCACCCCGCTGGTGGAATTGGTTGGCGCACCGGGGATTGGGGCGATTGTGACCTTTAGTGGTACGGTGCGTGATCATTTTGGCGAACGCAGCACCGCCCGCCTCGAATACGAGGCTTATAGCGAAATGGCCACCGCCGTCCTTGCCGATATCGCCGCCGATGCCACCCAGCGCTTTGGGTTAGGCAATGTCGCCATCCATCATCGCATCGGCATCCTCGAAATCGGCGACGTAGCAGTAATCGTGGTGGTGGCATCTGCCCACCGCGGACCAGCCTTACAGGCCACGGCGTGGATTATGGATCGTATCAAAGAAATTGCCCCTATTTGGAAAAAAGAACACTGGGCCGATGGTGAAAACGAATGGGTGGGACACGAATCTGACCGGCCCTCAACCTAAAACTGCCACAAAAAACCGCTCCTCACACGATTTAATGTGTGAGGAGCGGTTTTTTAGATTACGTTACTGCAGAAGTTTTTCGAAGTTGGGTTGGTCGGGTTGACGATTCCATTTGCTACTCAACGATTTGATGGTTTCATCACCAATCCAATACGTCAAGAGCGACCCCAGAATCAAGCCAACGGCACTGCCAATCGCGGCTCCGAGGCTAAACGCCATAATTCGAGAACGTCCTGATTCCATAATTTCATTTCCTCACTGTACCACGACGAGCGGGGTAGCGGCATCCCAAAGGCGTTCGAGGCGATAAAAATCACGCATTTCGTTCGAAAAAATATGCACGACCACATCACCATAATCAAGTAATACCCAACCAGCAGACGTCATACCTTCGGTTTTTGTTTCAAGACCATATTCTTCGGCGACGCCCTCGTCGACCACATCCAGCAATGATTTGAGTTGACGTTCGCTGCCACCACTACAAATCACAAAAAAATCAGCAAACGTCCGCAACGAGCGCAAATCCAACAACATGATGTCGCTGGCTTGCTTTTCTTCAAGGAGCTCGACTACGCGTCGTGCCAATGCCTGTGTATCCATGCCACTCCATTTACCACGAGGTTACTCACCCCGAATATACTCTACCATACTAACAAATCGTATCTGATTTGTAAATAAGTCAACGAAATACCACAATTCGCAAGGCGGTTTGGAGGGGTTCTGGGACAAACATCAATACCACACCACCAAACATATACACACACAAATTGACCATGTCCGAGGCGCGCAACATGTCGACCCAGATTTGATTCGGGAAGGCTGCCATTACCAACAGGATCATCACACTCAAAAGCACCGCTTGGAGCGCCCCTAACAATGCACCAATCACATGGTCTATCCATCCCAGCGCAATTAATCCACAATAGTGCTGAATGAGCGACGCCATTAGACTTGCGCTCCCACTCACCGCCATCATAATCAACAACACCGCAATCAGCATCGTAACAGCATCATTAGCAATCATACCATGTAACGAATCTGCTACACGTGGGGCGAAACGACTCGCCACCACAATACTCGCGAGTAGTCCGGTAACTGCGAGCAGTTGGCGGATTGCACCCCAATAAAATCCGAATGTCGTAAAAAGTACGATGATAGTAATTATTACAAGATCAACAGTGATCATTTGATGCTGTTGCCTCTCTCATCAGCAACGGTATTATGGTAAGTATACCATTTTCTATGTTAATTAAATTTGATAAAAATACCAAATTTAATCCATAATACATATCCCAATAATACTACACACGCATTAGATTTGTGTAATTCACCCATTATATGTCAGTATTGCAGTAAATAGACAACGGCACGGTACGTAATATACCGTGCCGTTGTCTATTTATCGAGACGATTTAGTCGACGGTATATTGACCATCAACCACATCGCCGTCTGCTGGTGGTTTGCCCGAACCATCACCGGAGTTTGCGGCAGTGGCTTGTTGGGTGGCTTGGCCCATCAATTGGGCGAGTTCTTCGCTGGTGCTCTTCATCAACGATTCGTTTTCGTTGCCGATGGCAGTACGCAATTCGGCGATGACGGTGCGAATCTTTTCTACAAGCGTGGCGTCGATTTTGTCAGCCAACTCATTGAGTGATTTTTCGCTGTCGTAGGCCATGCTATCCGAGCGATTCTTGAGTTCGATCATTTCGCGTTTGCGGCGATCGTCTTCGGCATGGGATTGGGCATCACGGACCATGCGCTCGACTTCATCCTTGTTGAGATTGGTGCTAGCGGTGATGGTAATGCGTTGTTCCTTGCTGGTGGCTTGGTCTTTGGCCGACACACTAAGGATGCCGTTGGCGTCGATGTCGAAGGTGACTTCGATTTTGGGCATACCACGGGGTGCGGACGGGATGCCTTCAAGGCGGAATCGTCCCAAGGTCATGTTGTCAGTGGCCAAATCACGCTCGCCTTGCAAGATATGGATGTCGACGGCAGTTTGGCTGTCGGCGGCCGTCGAGAAAATCTCGCTCTTGCGGGTAGGAATAGTGGTGTTGCGCTCGATCAAGCGCGTCATCACACCACCCAAGGTTTCGACACCGAGGGACAACGGCGTTACGTCGAGCAACACCACATCTTTGATGTCGCCGCCCAACACACCGGCTTGGATGGCGGCACCGATGGCCACCACTTCGTCGGGGTTGACGCTCTTGTTGGGCTCTTTGTTGGTGAGCTTGCGCACCAATTCCTGCACCACCGGCATACGGGTCGAACCACCCACCAACACCACTTCGTCGAGGGCGCTGGCTTGTAAGCCGGCGTCGCGCAAGGCTTGGATGACGGGGTTCTTGAGGCGCTCGGTCAATTCGGCCGTGAGTTGCTCAAACTTGGCCCGTGACAAACGCATTTGCAAGTGCTTAGGACCACTGGCATCAGCCGTGATAAAGGGCAAATTGAGTTCGGTTTCGGACATATTCGAAAGTTCGATTTTGGCCTTTTCGGCGGCTTCTTTGAGGCGTTGGAGCGCTTGACGATCCTTGCCCAAATCAATGCCTTGGTCTTTGCGGAACTCGTCGATCATCCAGACCACCACGCGTTGGTCGTAGTCGTCGCCGCCGAGGTGGGTGTCACCATTGGTGGCTTTGACTTCGACCACACCATCGCCCACTTCGAGGACTGACACGTCAAACGTACCACCACCAAGGTCAAAGACCAAAATGGTTTCGTCTTTCTTTTTGTCGAGCCCATATGCCAACGCAGCGGCAGTTGGTTCGTTGATGATGCGCAACACTTCGAGGCCTGCGATTTTGCCGGCGTCTTTGGTGGCTTGGCGTTGGCTGTCATTGAAGTACGCCGGTACGGTGATGACGGCTTTGGTGACGGGCTCGCCCAAATAGGCTTCGGCATCGGCCTTGAGCTTCTGCAAGACCATGGCGGAGATTTCTTGGGGGGCGTATTCTTTGCTGGTGTTGCTCGAAACGATGCGCACATCGTTGCGGCCACCTTGGTTGACTTTGTAGGGCACCATTTCACGTTCTTGGGTGATTTCGTCGTAGGTGCGGCCGATAAAGCGTTTGATGGAATAAAGAGTGTTTTCGGCGTTAATGGTGGCTTGGCGTTTGGCGGTTTGACCGACTAAGCGTTCGCCGCTCTTGGTGAATGCCACAATCGACGGGGTGGTGCGATTGCCTTCGGAACTAGGGATGACGACTGCATCGCCACCTTCCATCACGGCAACACAAGAATTCGTCGTGCCTAAGTCAATACCAACAATCTTACTCATGGTGTGTAAATACCCCTCTTACAATTATAAATTTGCCGTACAGTCGCATCAGCATATGTGCGTTGATGACGCTGGGTAATTCGCACCTCATCAGTACGAATCCGGTATGTATTAATTGTAGCGAATTCAGGCGCATCTGCAATAGCACTCATATTAGAAATGTGTATGAAGTCGTAATAATTGAAAATGGAAAATGGAAAATGGAAAATGGAAAATGGAAGCATCTCATGTCTCGCGCAGGGCACACAGAGCACACAGAGGCGTTTTGTTGATTGATGTGCGCCGACATAATGTCTGATTAGTCGATATGCTATTTATCTCGCTCAGGGCTCACAGAGGGCACAGAGGCGTTTTGTTAATTGATGTGCGCCAACATAATGTCTGATTAGTCGATATGCTATTTATCTCGCTCAGGGAGGTTTTTTATTATCTCGCGCAGGGCACACAGAGCACACAGAGGCGTTTTGTTGATTGATGTGCGCCGATAAATGTCAGCCCATACGATACGCACGTCCAACTTCACTTCACGACGCGTCATTCCATTACAAAGGAAGTATTGGAGACAAAGCGCCGGATTGGCACACGCAGACATTGTTTTTCTCATACAATAACAACAACAACGTCACAAAAAAAGGACACCACCATGCGCATCCTCGTATTGAATGGCCCCAACCTCAATATGCTGGGGACCCGAGAGCCCCATATTTATGGCGCCACCACGTTGGCCGATATCGAACAGGCCTTGACGGTGCGGGCCGCCCAGACCAACGCGAGTGTGTATTGCGTGCAATCGAATCATGAAGGGGTATTGATTGATACGATTCAACAAGAGCATGCGGCTTGCCAAGGCATCATCATCAACCCGGGAGCGTTTACGCACTATAGCTATGCCATCCGCGATGCATTGAGTGCGGTGGCATGCCCAATTATCGAAGTACATATTTCGAATGTCTACAAACGCGAACCCTTCCGGCATCATTCGGTGATTGCACCGATTGCCACGGGGCAGATGGCGGGATTGGGCTGGCAAGGGTACCTGCTGGCATTGGAGTGGTTGTTATTGACACAATCACATAATTAAAATCGCCTTGGTATATATAATTCAAGCCTGCGTGGTATAATGCGCTACAGCGATTGTAACAATCATGATAGGTGGAGTAACGACAATCATATGACACACGAACAGCACAGCAGTACCGGCACCTTTGCCATTGACGAAGTCCGCGAGCTTTTGAAGTTAATCAACGACAGCGACATTAGCGAGCTTTCGATTGAACGTGGTGATGCCCGTCTGCATATTAAACGTGGTCAACCCCAACAAGTGATGATTCACTCACATATGCCCCAAATGAACACCATGACTCAAATGGCACCGGCAGCAGCTGCCCCCGTCAGCGCCACTGCAACAGCACCGGTGGCAGAGCCAGTCATCAGCGGGCATCAAATCACGTCACCCATGGTGGGGACGTTTTATGCCACGCCCAACCCCAAGGACCCGCCGTTTGTGAGCGAAGGGGACATGGTCAAGGTCGGTGATCGCTTGTGTATCGTCGAAGCGATGAAAATGATGAACGAAATCGAAAGCGACGTGGCCGGCAAAGTCGTCAAGATTATGGTCAAAAGCGGTCAACCCGTCGAATATGGCCAAGCCTTGATCATCATCGAACCGAGCGTCTAAATGCGCCAAATTGGCCTCGGTGATTTGTCACACCTGATTGGCACCTTGTTGCGCGACCCGTTGCTGGGCGACTTGTGGGTCGAGGCAGAAGTCAGTGCGTTCAGTGCGTCACCGGCAGGGCATTGGTACATCACCCTCAAAGAGGGCGATATCACTATGCGGGCCAATTGTTGGAAGGGTGTCAATCAACGCCTCAAACGCCCCACGGTCGGCGCGATTGTGCAAGTGCACGGTCGCGTCGATTTTTATGGTGCCCGCGGCGAAGTGCAACTCATCGTCGACGATATTCGTGATGTGGGCATCGGAATCGCCCAAGCCGAGCTTGAGCGCTTGATGGCATTGTATGCCACGATGGCCAAACATCGCCCCATCCCCGCCATCCCGCAACGCATCGGGGTAGTTACGTCGCGTACCGGTGCCGCCTACCAAGATGTATTGACGACCCTCACCCAACGCTACCCGTGTGTCGAAGTGGTCTTCGCCCATAGTCCAGTCCAAGGGACAGATGCCCCAACGGGTATCGAAGCCGCCCTTGAAGCCTTGTATGGCGAACCCCTCGATGTGATATTGGTGGTGCGGGGCGGTGGTGCCAGCGAAGATCTGGCGGCGTTTAATAGCGAAATCGTGGCCCGCGCCATGTTACGCTCACCCATCCCGATTATTAGCGGCGTGGGCCACGAGACAGATACCACCTTGGCCGATATGGTCGCAGACGTTCGGGCAGCCACCCCCACCGCAGCAGCGGTCAAAGCCACCCCCAGCCAGTCTGAACTATCACAACACCTCGCCAATCTGCGCTATACCCTCGACTACCACGTCGCCAATCGCTGCGCCGAAGCCGATATGCGCCTCGATGAGTATGCAGCGCGTTTGCGTCGCGCTGCCCCAGCCCAACGCATTGCCGGCTACCAACAAAATTTAAATTATGTCAATCAAAAACTTCAGCAAGCGATGCAGCAACTGTTGGCAGCGCTCCAAAACAGGGTCGAACGGGGCAGTGACCGCTTAACAGCCCTCGATCCCCAGGCGGTGCTGGCACGAGGTTATGCGATTGTGCGTGACAGTGCGGGCAATATCATCCGGAGCACGCAGGCCAGCCACCCCCAACAAACCATCCACATCCAACTCGCCGATGGCCAGATCGACGCCACGGTAACATCCACACAGTAAGGAAGCGACCATGAGCGAACAACCATCTCTCGAAGCGATGCTTCGTGAAATCGAAGCGATTGCCGCCCAACTCGAACAAAACACCTTGGCGCTGGATGAATCACTGGCGTTGTATCAACGGGGGGCGTTGCTCGTCGAGCAAAGCCGGAGCATCCTGGCCCAAGCAGCCCTACGCATCAAAGAAATCCAAGGGCAATAGACGTAGGAAGCGTGAAGCAGGAAGCAGGAAGTAAGGGCGAATCATGCCGGCGAATTCATTCGCCGCTATTCGCCCTTGAGGCGGATGCCGGATGGCGCTCATGCGACGCAACAAGCTCTGTCTGTACGCCCCCTCGTCTCCCAACGTCATTGTATGGCGCCGTAGGCGACGTGCAATCTCCTACCGGTAGCGCAACAGTACAATCCACGTATGACAAGCCGAGGAGATTCCACGCTACGGTTGCCCATGCAACCGGCATGGAATGACGAAGTAGCTGTGAGGTACCTATGCAATTGGGGCAATCGCTGACGCTCCGGATTGCGCTGACGCGCAATTATTGGTTTGTGGTGATGATCGGGCTCGCCACCAGTGAAGCGATATTGCTGGTACTCAAACCCCGATTCACCCAACAAATCATCGATGCCATCATCCAACAACGCGCCATGCAATGGGCATTGGGCGGGTTTGCGGTGGTGGCGATTTTGGCGCCACTGTGTGCGTGGGGGGGCAAAATCATTGCCAGCCAAAGTGGCTGGCAGGCCAGCAATGCCATTCGCAATGCCGTCGGGCAGGCGATTTTCCAACAGCCCCTCGAGTTTTTTCGCACACATGGCGTAGGCGAACTGAGCGAGCGCATCGACGCCGATAGTGGCAAATTACAAGGGGTATTTGGCAGTGCCACGGCCCAATTCGTCAGTGCCGTCGTGCTGATTGTCAGTGTAGGCTATCAGACTTGGCAGATCGATATCAG
>CAISXI010000150.1 GCA_903889425.1 uncultured Roseiflexaceae bacterium
ACCAACCCAAAGACCAACGGCCCAATCCAACTCGTACCACGCTCGCTGACCTCATAAAGGCTGTAGTACTCTGATTCTTTGCCCTTGGGAATCATTTGGGCGAACAGCGAGCGACTCAACGCTTGCGTACCACCCAGCACGACGGCGATACCGGCACCAAGCAACAAGAACTGTACGACACTGCCTTTGACGATGAAATAACTCACTACCGTGAGTGATGTCCACACCACGAGACTAATCAAAATGGATTTTTTGGCGCCAATACGGCGCGCCACCTGATTGAACCCGAGTGCCCCAAACCAGGCCACAAACTGAACCATCAAAATGGTAATAATCAACGTTTGTGATTCCATACCGAGTTCTTGGGTACCAAAGGTCGAAGACATGGCGATCACGGTCTGAACGCCGTCGTTGTAGAGCAGGTAGGCTCCCAAAAAGAGCAGTGTTTGCGGATAACGCACCGAATTCCGGAGCGTCTCAGCGAGCTGTGCGAAGCCTGCCGTCACCACCGATTGCCCTTTTTGCAAATCATGTACTGCGGCGGTATTGGGCAAACTACGCAACGTGATAGGAATAAATATTGCCATCCACACACCAGCCGATGCCAAACAGATCCGCACGGCCAAACCACCATCGATACCGATTTGTTCGTACGACAAAAATAGCGCCAAATTGAGGATGAGCAATAAGCCACCACCAAGGTAGCCAAAGGCAAAACCACGTGACGACACCGCGTCGCGCTCATCGGGGGTGGCGATTTCAGGCAAGAACGCATTGTAAAAGACCATCGATGCGCCAAAGGTCAGATTGGCTACGAGGTACAAGATGCCACCAAACAGATAATCGGTGCCTTGCATGAAAAACATCAAAATGACCGCGACCGTCGAGATATACGCAAAAATCCCCATCATGCGCCGTTTGAGCGCTGTGTAATCGGCCACCGCCCCCAATATGGGCAGAAAAAAGACTTGCAACAAGACCGATAGTGAGGTCATATAGGCATAAAACGAGCCTGCGGCGATGGGAATACTCGGCCCAAATGGATACAACATACCACCGGTGTCTTTGGCGGCTGCCTCGGCAATACTGGTCAAATATGGTCCCAAAAAGACCGCTCCGACTGTGGTGGAGTAGGCAGACACTGCCCAGTCAAAGAAGTACCAACCGCGTTGTTCGCGTGTCCCTTTAAACATTGCACCCTCCTTTGGGTATAGTTCACACAAAAATCCCTACACGCCGGGCAAATAACGGCATATACCCATGCGTCACACGATAGATTTAGCGTCCAAAGGGAATAGTATGCTTAAAGTATAACCCATTTTGATTAAATGTTGCCGAAACTCCGATTAATTGTACGCCCGCCTGGTGCGCCGCCTGCACTGCCTGGGCCAACACCGGATCAATCACCCCATCAATCGCCACACTGGCGGCTTCGCCTTGGGCGACCACCACCAATACCGTATGGTGTCCCGCATGATGTAACTCGATTAATTCATTGACATGGCGGGCCGCCCGACTACTAGGGGCATCGGGGACGAGGCCAACATCGCCGACGAGGCGCCCAGCAGATTTGACCTCGAGCACGATGGGAGTGGCACCACCCTCGAGCACAAAGTCAAAGCGACTAGCACCGATTTGCACTTCGCGGCGTACCAGCGTATAGGCCGGCAATTCGGCAATCAGGTGCTGTTCGAGCACGCCCCGCATCAAGCGATTGGGCAACAAGGTGTCGAGCGAGGCCCAACTGCCGTCGGCGCGTTGGGCGGCAGCGGCCTGCCATTGGGTAGCGCGTTTCTCACCCGGGCGGGCCACCAAACAGAGTGGCACCCCCGGAAGTAACGTCTCGATGAGGCGGCCACGATCGGCCATATGGGCCCGCACTATCTGCCCATCGGGCAACAAAGCCTCGAGTACGAAACGATTGGGGCGAGCCACAAAGGTGGCGAGTTGTTGGGCGCCACCACCGGCGAGTGGCACGTGGTAGCTCATGTGCGGTCATTCCAATGGGGCGCGCGTTTGTTGAGAAAGGCGTCGGTGCCTTCTTTGGCGTTGGGAGCAATCACGACGTTGGCAAAGGTGGTGCATTCGGCGAGTAAGGCTTCGTCGAGAGGCATTTCGAGCCCTGCCCAAATCGTGGCTTTGATGGTGGCAATCACGGGGCTCGCCATGCTGGCGATGCGGCTGGCGAGGGTGTGGGCGGCAGCGAGTAATTCGGCGGGGGCGACCACTCGGTCAACCAATCCCAACCGCAAGGCATCATCGGCACCGACCGGCTCGCCGGTCAGCGCCATCATCATGGCGGTGCTGGCACCGGCTTGGCGGGCGACCCGCACACTGCCACCCCAACCAGGCATCAAACCGAGGGTGATTTCGGGCAAGGCGATGCGGGCGGTGCTACTGGCAATGCGCATGTCGCACATCAAGGCCAACTCACAGCCCCCACCAAAGGCGACGCCGTTGACGGCGGCGATGATGGCACAGGGCAGAGTACGCATCTATTTGCCTAGGACGAGTACAGCGGTCCCGAACTGTTGCGCG
>CAISXI010000151.1 GCA_903889425.1 uncultured Roseiflexaceae bacterium
CGAGCTAGGGCGGTCAATCCATGTGTTTGTGGACGAAACGCGCCCCTATCTACAAGGTGCCCGTTTGACGGCCTTTGAATTACAGCGAGCGGGTGTGCCGTTGACATTGATTACCGACAACATGGCGGCCTACTTTATGGGCCGAGGCTTGGTTGATTGTGTAATTGTAGGCGCTGACCGGATTGCGGCCAATGGTGATGCAGCCAACAAAATCGGCACGTATGGTTTGGCGGTTCTGGCCCACGCCCATGGCATCCCCATGTATGTGGCAGCCCCTACATCGACGATTGATATGCGCATCAGCGACGGGAGTATGATTCCCATCGAAGAGCGTTCATCAGACGAAGTCACCATGCTGGCAGGGCAACGGATTGCACCGGTAGGTGTGCATGCGGCGCATCCGGCCTTTGATGTGACGCCCGCCCGCTTGATTGCCGGGATTATCTGCGAAAAGGGCATCATTACAGCGCCGTATGAATCAGCGCTTGCCGCATTGATGCAGGGGTAGCGATGACAGTTGCGGTAGCACCATTGTTGTACGGGGCATTGCCGCACGCCACGCTTGATGCGGCAATGGCGATGTTACAGCGCTCCCCGATGCCCTATATGGTTTGGCCACAATTGCCACAACGGAGTTTCCGTGAGCGGAGTGTCGTCCAAGCGGCCTGGGGCTTTCCGGGGGTAGTGGTGGACGAGCGGCAGCGCCGTGTTTTTGTGCAACGGGCGGTGAGTGCGGCGGCATTGCCACAGCTGGCACTTGATTTTTTACAAAAACGTGATAATCGAGCTGCCTTGACGCCTGCTGAAGCAGCCGGGCTGTTTGCGATATTGCCATGGCTGGGGCATCAATCGACGACGGTCGGCAGCAAAGGGCAATTACTCGGGCCGATTTCGTTGGCGGCACAGCTCACCGATGAAGCTCAAATTCCGTTGATTGCCGATGCGGTATTGTTTGAGGGGTTGGTACAGCATTTGTGTCAACGGGCGCGTTGGCAAGCCGAATTGTTGGCACGTGCGCAACGCCCCGTGTTGATGTGCATCGATGAACCATTCCTCGACGTGCTTACTTCGCCGTTTTTGAGTATCGACCGCGATGAGTTGTGGTTGGCGTTAGCGCGGGTGCTTGATGCCTTGCCGTGTCAACGGGCGTTAGCGGTGGGTGGTGATGTGGCCTTGGCAGCGGTACTCGAATTGCCGATTGATGTGGCTATTGTCAATAGTTGGGATCATGCCCAGCGGATTATCGAGGCTGCCCCACAGCTACGTGAATTTTTGCAACGGGGTGGCAAGGTGGGGCTGGGGTGTGTGCCGTTGCAGGGTGGAGATGACGTGTTGGCACTTGCCCAGCATAAATTGATGCAGGTGATTGACCAATTAGGTGTGGCTGGGATTCCCGCCCAAGACTTGATTGGGCGATTATTTGTGATGCCAGTGGCGTCACTTGGGCAAATTGACATAGCAGTTGCCGAATCAGTGGTGACCACCACCTGTCGCTTGGCGGATATGGTGAGTCGTCAATTACAAACTCTCGTTGCAGTAAAGGAGTAACGCCATGCGCGTCGTTGTCACTGGGTCGTTAGCATACGACTACATCATGAATTTCCCCGGATTGTTCAAAGACCATATTTTGCCCGATCGGGTGCACATGTTGTCGGTAAGCTTCCTTGTCGATTCGATGAAGCGGATGCGCGGTGGCGTAGCCGGCAACATCGCCTACTCGTTGGCGTTGTTGGGTTTGCAACCATTGGTGGTGGCATCTGCAGGTCAAGACTTTGGCGAATATCGTCAGTGGATGACCAGCCAAGGAGTCGATGCCAGTGGGGTTCACGAAGTAATTGGTGAATTCACTGCCTCGTGCTTTATCAATACCGACCAAGCCAATAACCAGTTGGTGGCGTTTTATACGGGGGCCATGGCTCGTTCCCGCGATTTGTCGTTGTTGGGGTTTGGTTTGACCGCAAACGACCTCGTGGTCATCTCACCCACCGACCCCGAAGCAATGGCGCGCTATGTGAGTGAATGTCGCGAAATGGGCGTGCCGTTTTTGTTTGACCCAGGCAAGCAAACCCCCCGCCTCACCGCTGAACAAATCCTCGATGGACTCAATGGCGCGTACGCCTTGATCGGCAACGACTATGAATTCGCCATGATGGCGCAAGTGACGGGCAAAAGTGAGCGTGAGCTCATCGAAAGCGTGCCGTTGACCGTCATCACCCAAGGGGAAAAAGGTTCGATTGTGTCAGAATCCCACGATGGCACGCGTATCGACACCAGTGTCGATGTGGCGCCTGTCGATGAAGTCCGTGACCCCACCGGCGCCGGCGACGCCTATTTGGCAGGGTTTGTCTTTGGGTTGTCGCACCAATTGCCGGCCGTCACCTGTGGCAAAATCGCCTCTTTGGCCGGTGCGTTTGCCATTGAACGTCATGGCTGCCAAGAACACGTCTATACGCCCGCTGAGTTTTATGCGCGCTATGTGAGGGCGTTTGGGGCTGATGCGCAGGTGGCAACGGTGTTTGGGGCTGTGTAGTCGGTATCAGCAATTTCTCGGTAAATTTTCACCATCAAAAGCAAATTATCGGGTATGATGGTAGAATTGAATTTGTGTGCGTGTGTATTCTCATGAGAATACTCATCAATGTATTCAACTCGGTATGTGGCGTGTATGTGCGAAATTTACGCGCATTAATGCATAGGTATCGATTGATAATGTGCAGGAGACGATGACGTAGTCATCGTCGTGGCAGATTTGCAGAACTGACATTGCCGTCAGGCATACTGGCCAATGCGCGGTGTAATTGAATGGTGACGACGTCACCATGGATCCACTCGGATAGGAATTTGTAAGGAGTAGGGAATTTATGACCAAGCAGTATGACATCAAGGACATCAGTTTGGCCGAACAGGGCCGCAAACGGATGAACTGGGCCGAAAACGAAATGCCCGTGTTGCGCCAGATTCGTGAGCGCTTCAAAAAAGAACAACCTTTTAAAGGTTTGCGCGTGTCAGCCTGTCTGCACGTCACCGCCGAGACAGCCAATTTGATGGCGACCCTCGCTGCGGGTGGTGCCGATGTGGTAATCTCCGCTTCGAACCCCTTGTCAACCCAAGATGACATTGCCGCCACCTTGGTTGCTCACGAAGAAATCCCCGTTTACGCCATCAAGGGCGAAGACAACGAGACCTATTACAAGCACCTCGAAGCCGCCTTGGCCCACAACCCCCACATCACCCAAGACGACGGTGCCGACCTCGTGTCAGGTATCCTCAAAAACCGTCGTGACCTCATCCCCCAAATGATTGGGAGCACCGAAGAAACCACCACGGGTGTGATTCGTTTGCGCGCCATGGCCGCCGAGGGGGTATTGCCTTTCCCCGTCATCGCCGTCAACGACAGCGACACCAAGCACTTGTTTGACAACCGCTACGGCACCGGCCAAAGCACCCTCGACGGCATCATCCGCGCCACCAACGTGTTGTTGGCTGGTAAGACCTTCGTCGTCGCTGGCTACGGCTACTGCTCACGTGGTATCGCCGAACGTGCCCGCGGTATGGGTGCCTGGGTCATCGTGACCGAAGTCGACGCCGTCAAAGCCCTCGAAGCCGCCATGGATGGCTTCCGCGTGATGCCGATGGTCGAAGCTGTCGCCCAAGCCGACTTTGTGGTCACCGCCACCGGCAACAAGCACGTGCTTGACGCCGAACACTTCGCCGCCATGAAAGATGGTTGTATCGTCGCCAACAGCGGTCACTTCAACGTCGAAATCAACCTCGACGCCATTGAAGCCATTACCGTCGAAAAGCGCCAACCACGCCCATTCATCGATCAATACATCTTGGCCGGCGGTCGCCGCATCAATGTGCTTGGCGAAGGTCGCTTGATTAACTTGGCCAGCGCCGAAGGTCACCCCAGTGCCGTGATGGATATGTCGTTTGCCAACCAAGCCTTGGCCACCGAATATCTGATCAAGCACCAGGGTAAGTTGACTGCCGCCGTACACGCCTTGCCCAAGGCTGTCGATGCCGAAATCGCCGCCCTCAAATTGCGCGCCATGGGCATCAACTATGATGTGTTGTCGGGCGCCCAAGTCAAGTACCTCGGCTCGTGGGAAGAAGGCACCTAATTCGGGTTTTCTGTAGTGGGGGCATTATCGCCCCCACTGCGTGATTATTGTTCCATGATGGCGGATATGCCTGATGGTACTGCGTTTTTATGAGCAAATAAAAACATGGTGCACCGCTAGATATGGCTTAGGTAAGGAATAGGCATGGCAACAAATTTTATGAAGTCGCCCTCATTGCTGTTCACCTCTGAATCGGTGACCGAGGGCCATCCAGACAAGTTGTGTGACCAGGTCTCTGACGCGGTACTTGATGCGTTTTTGCGCATCGATCCTCGCGCCCGGGTCGCCTGCGAAACTGCAACCACCACGGGTCTCGTGGTCGTGATGGGCGAAGTGACCGTCGACGGCTACGTCGATGTCCAAGAACTCGTCCGTCAGACCGTGCGCGAAATCGGCTACACCGGCGGTAAGTTCTACTTTGATGCCGATAGCTGTGGCGTCGTGGTAGCCTTGCACGGGCAATCACCAGACATTGCCATGGGCGTCGATCAAGCACTTGAATCCAAAAATGGCGAAATGACCGATGCCGAAGTCGAAGCCGTCGGGGCTGGTGACCAAGGGATGATGATCGGCTTTGCCTGTAACGAAACCCCCGAATTGATGCCGTTGACCATCAGCTTGTCCCACCGCTTGACCCGCGAATTGGCAGTGGCCCGCAAAAGCGGCCTGATGCCCTTCCTCGGACCAGACGGCAAGAGCCAAGTCACCGTCGAATACGCCCACGGCAAGCCGGTGCGGATTCACACGGTGGTGGTCAGCACGCAACACACGGCCGACATCGCACAGGGCGACCTGCGCGAAAGTGTCCAAGAACAAATCCTCGCCAAAGTATTGCCGGCTCACTTGATGGAAAAGCACCCTACCGTGCACATCAACCCCACCGGGCAATTCATCGTTGGTGGTCCTCACGGTGATGCCGGCTTGACCGGCCGCAAAATCATCGTCGACACCTTCGGTGGCGTGGCCCGCCACGGCGGTGGGGCATTCTCGGGCAAAGATCCGACCAAGGTCGATCGTAGCGCCGCCTATGCCGCTCGCTATGTCGCCAAAAACGTCGTCGCCGCCGGTTTGGCCGATCGCTTCGAAGTGCAATTGTCTTATGCCATCGGCGTGGCTCGCCCGGTATCGATTAGCATCGAAAGCTTTGGTACCGCCAAAATCGACGAAGTCAAACTCGCCAAGTTGATTGACGAAATGTTTGACTTGCGCCCAGGTGCCATTATTCGCGACCTCAAGTTGCGCCGTCCGATTTATCGCCAAACCGCCGCCTATGGTCACTTTGGGCGCACCGACATCGATTTGCCGTGGGAAGCCACCGACAAAGCCGATGCCCTGCGCCGCGCTGCTGGCCTGTAAGCATTCTGGTTATGATCCTCTGCGCTGGCTTGCTAGCGCAGAGGATTTTTTTGTGGACTCCGAGGATCTACCGCGCATAACTGCGTGAAAGGAAGCGCTGATGACTACGCCACTACTCGACGTCCGTCCCGGCCTGACCGACAAAATCGTCTTGGTGACCGGTGGTCTAGGGGGGATTGGCCGCGCCTGTATTGCCGCCTTGCTAGCCCACGGCGCCCGCGTCGCCTTTACCTACGCCGACCGCCGCGAATCTGCCGAAGCCGCCGAGGCACTCGTTGCCACCAATCCTAGTCATTTATCAGCGCATCCCTTGGATTTGCGCGCGTTTGCGTCAATCCAAGCCTGTATGGCCCAGGTGTTGGCGCGCTGGTCCCACATCAACATCCTGATCAACAACGCCGCTGTCGGCTCTGCCACCGTTACCAGCTATGCCGACGATACCTACAGTCAAGACTCGGCCATGCTCACCATCAATGCCGACGGCAGTCTCAAAGTCTGTCAACTTTTTTTGGCGGCAGCCCAAGATACATTGCACACGATACCCCGTAAAATTATCAACTTTAGTTCGGTAGGTGGCGGCATCCAAAACTTCCCCGGCTTTCGGCTGTCTGACGGTATGAGCAAGGCTGCTGTGGCCTTTATGACCCAGCAATTGGCTGCTGAATTAACCCATACCCTCGTCGATGTCTTTGCGATTTGCCCCGGCGCCACTAACACGCCCATGTTCCAAGCCAGCACCCTCAACGGCATGAGTGCTGAGCAACAGCACGAATTCACCGCTGCTTTGCCTAAAGGCCGCCTGATTGAGCCCGTCGATATCGCCAATATTGTGCTGTTCCTCGCCTCAGATTATTCGACCCCCATGCATGGTGCCGTCATCGATGCCTCGATGGGGTTGGGGGTGCGTCCCGGCTTGATTACTGAGCGAGGTCACTAGTTATGGAATTCAAAAATCTCACCGGCGTCGACATCACCATCATCCACACCGCCTTTGTCGATGCGTTTGGGCAATACGCCGTGCCCATGACGTTGTCGGTGACGGACCTCGCCAGCATGATGCAGATCCGCAGTTATGCGGCGGAGCACTCGTTGGGCTGTTTTGTGGATGGACAATTGGTGGGCTTCGTGCTGGTGGGCGTGCGCCAGGTGCAGGGCGTCTGGCGGGCATACGACGTCGCCACCGGTGTGATTGGCGCCTACCAGAATCAAAAAATCGCCACCCAGTTGCTTGCCCAACTGACGCCACGCTTGACTGCCGCCGGCATGGCCACCTTCCAACTCGAAGTGCTTGTGCAAAACGAAGCGGCCCAAGCGCTCTATCGCAAGCAGGGCTTTCAAGTCACCCGTCGCTTATGTTGTTATCAAAAAACGTGGGGGCACAGCGGTGAATTGGCAGGGCACTTATCGCCATCAGCACCGCCAGCGGCACTCACCGATGTCGACGAAGTGCAGTTTGGGTCATTCGTGCCGAGCTGGCAAAATGCTTTGGCAACGTATCGGATTGACCCCGACCAATATCATCTCGAAACAATGACTGACGGCGATGAATTGCTGGCCTACGGCATCATCCAGCGCCAAACATATACCATTTTGCAATTGGGCATTGCGCCCCACCTGCGTACCCCTGCACTGCGTGACACGCTCATCGCCCGCCTTGCCCAAGCGGTGGCGGCACCGCGCCTGCGGATTTTGAACCTCGAAGCCGATTCTTGGCTCGACCAGCAATTCCAGGCATTGGAATGGGAAAACATGGTCAATCAATACGAAATGAGTATCTCGTGTGCTAGATGAATACCGCATTTTCAATTTTCAATTTATATGTCTCGCACAGAGCACGCAGCACACGCGGAGGATCCCAACGTCATTCCATGACCACGGTCGTGGAATCTCCGTGCAGGAGAGACGCAGCATGCTGCATCTCTCCGACAATGGCATTTTTTTGTTATGATAATACATGGAATAGGTTGTATACGAGGAGACGACAATGGAACGTGCCAATGCTTTTGATTTTATTGGGCCCAAAACACGAATCGGTCCCGAGCTTAAGGTCGGCGATAAGGCTCCTGCGTTTGTGTTGCTTGGCCAAGACCTCAAGGATCTCGATAGTGCCACCTTGGCCGGCAAGCCGATGTTGATTAGCGTCGTGCCTTCGGTTGACACCGGTGTCTGTGATTTGCAGACCAAGCGGTTCAACGAAGAAGCCGGCGCCCAAGGCGACAAAATCACCTTTTTGACCGTCAGTGCCGATTTGCCTTTTGCGTTGCGGCGCTACTGTGGGGCCAACGACATCAAAAACATCGTCGTCGCCACCGACCATCGCACCATGGCGTTTGGCGCCGCCTATGGCACCTACGTCAAAGAAATCCGCCTCGAAAGCCGGGCCGTGTTTGTGGTTGATGCCGCCGGCGTCATCCAATACGCCGAATACGTGCCCGTCGCTGGCCAACACCCCAACTACGACGCTGCGTTGGCCGTCCTCACCGCTTCGGTGTAATTGCTGGTTGGCAACCATAATTTGGGTAACGGGGACAGGTGATACCACAGGTGTCACCTGTCCCTTGGTATAATCAAGGCAATTATTGGCTGCGAAAGGAATTCCTATGTCACTCAATCACGTCTGGCCGCTGACTGCCACGATTGCCCCCAATGGCCATTTGACTATTGCTGGCCACGATGTGGTTGATTTGGCTGAGCAATACGACACGCCGTTATATCTGTTTGACGAATTCACCATCCGCGACATGTGCCAAGCGTATATACGGGCTTGTCGTGACTGTGGTGCCGGTGATGCCATCGTCCATTATGCTGGCAAAGCGCTGTTAACCACCGCCATTGCCCAATTGGTCTATAGCGAAGGCTTGGCGCTCGACGTGGTGTCGGGTGGCGAATTGGCGTTGGCGTTACACGCCGGCGTGCCGGCGTCGCACATCCACCTACACGGCAACGCCAAAACCCCCCGTGAGCTTGACGAGGCCTTGGCGGCCGGGATTGGTGCGATTGTCGTCGATAATCTCGACGAGTTGGCCCTAGTTATCGCCAAGACCAACGGCCGCGCTACGCCTTTTCACATCCAAATCCGGGTGACCCCCGATATCGCCGCCGATACCCATCACCACATTCAGACAGGGCATTATGCCTCGAAATTCGGCTTCCCCCTCGAAGTCTTACCGCAGGTAGGTGCGATGATCCAGGCGGCTAGTGGCGTGCACTTGACGGCCATCCACGCCCACCTCGGCTCGCAGATTTTTGATGCCCACACCCACGTGGCAGCTGTCGACGTGTTGCTCGAGCAGGTCGCCATGCTCCAGCGCGACTATGGGATTACCATCGAAGCGCTCAATATCGGTGGTGGGCTGGCCGTGGCATATGGTGCCGAGCAACAGCCACCCGACATCAGCACCGCAGTAGCGGCGATTTGGCAGCAATTAGTGGCAGGGTGTGCCCGCCACGGCCTGGGACGATTACGCCTCGAACTCGAGCCCGGGCGCTCGATTGTGGCACGGGCGGGGGTGGCGCTCTACCGCGTGATTGGCGGCAAGGCGGTGCGCGACCTGCCCCGCTGGGTGCATGTCGATGGCGGCATGGCCGACAACATTCGCCCCGCTTTGTATGGTGCCAAATACACCGCCTTGATTGCCAATCGGGCCGGGGCTGAGGCAGACGAAGTGGTCAATGTGGCTGGGCGCTATTGCGAATCAGGCGACGTGCTGTTGCACGATACGGCGCTGGCTTCCCCCCAGGTGGGCGATTTGGTGGCCTTGGCGACGGCCGGGGCCTATACGGTGAGTATGGCTAGTAATTACAATCTGGTGCCACGACCCACGGTGTTGTTGCTACGGGCCGGTGCCGTGCAGGTGATGCGGCGCCGCGAAAGTTATGCCGATATGTGGCGGCTCGATGGTTAATTAGTATTGAGGCGCCATTTGTGCAACTTTTTGCGACATTTTAACGTAAAACTCGCATACCCCGTGACACCAATCCAAAAACCTTGTATATTAAGAAAAAGAAAATTGGGTGTCACGGGGCTTCCGTTTTTTGATTGGGTAGTACACAAAGGAATCGCCATGAGCAATCAATCTGGGTCGGCGTTTTGGACATGTCCACAGTGTGGCGGCATGGGGTCGGTACTCGACAGTCGTTGTCCGCAATGTGGTGCGGTACGCCCTATCAATCCCATCACCACCACAGTGACGCCGATCAATACCAATTCCCCTGTTACTGCACCACTGACGCCGATTGTCGGGCAAGTCATCCCCATCAATCAACCCCAAGTGCAACAAATTGGGCAAGCACAAGTGCAACCGATTGGCCAACAAACCTGCCCACGTTGTGGCACCGTCAACAGCGGATCGACGTTGGCGTGTAGCAATTGTGGTGTCTTTTTGAGTCAACCAACGTTTGCGAGTGCCCGCGCGCCCCGGAGTCGCATCGTGGCGGCCATATTGGGTTTGCTTCTAGGGTTCTTTGGGGTGCAATATTTTTATATGGGGCGGCGGCCATTAGGATTTCTTTGTTTGGCGTTGTGTTGGACGGGCTTCCCAGGGGCGGTGGGCTTCATGGAAGGGTTACGCTTGCTCGTCATCGACGATGCCCAATTTGCGCGTGAATGTGTGGGGTAGGCATGACACTCGATATTACGCCATTGACGGCTGTTATTCAGCGTTTGCAATCAGGATATGCGCGGTGTGTATTGCATCCTGAAGACGACCAACTCCGCGACGGCGTCATTCAGCGCTTTGAATACACTTACGAACTCAGTCATAAATTTCTCAAACGCTATTTAATGGACGTTGTGGCAAGTCCTGATACGCTCCATACGATGGCGTTTCAAGACGTGATTCGGCTCGGATACGCGCATGGATTATTGCACGAATCGTGGTCAGAATGGCGTATGTATCGCGAAATGCGTGCCAAAACCAGTCACACCTATGACCTTGCGGTCGCGGTCTCTGTCATGGAAGCGATTCCGCAATTTAGCGAAGCGGTGACGTTTTTGCGGGCACAATTGGCGGCCCGCATATGAGCGATGCCGTCACCGCCGCCCAATGGCAATTGCTGATGACCATTATCGTTGCCCATATCCCCAACGCGGAGGTATGGGCATTTGGGTCACGTGTCAAAGGGACCAATCACCGCGGCTCTGATCTTGACGTGGTAGTTATTTCGCCACCAATCCTGTCGTTGGCGCAGATGGCGCACCTTCGCGAGGCGTTGAGCGAATCTGATTTGCCGTGGGCCGTTGATATCGTGGAATGGGGCCGGTGTAGTGAATCCTTCCGCTCCATCATCCAAGCGCAGTACCAGATTATTTTGCCCAATCACACCAAATGAAACACTTCTGCGAGGGTGGTCAGCGAGGTATCGGCTGACCCACTACTGAGTGTTTCAAAAAACGGCGCCATTGAGGCTTGCCAGCGCGCATTGACTTCCTCGTTTTGCATGCCGGCCACAGCCGCGGCAAAGTCGGGAGTTTCGACGTACCCCACCAGCAGCCCATCCGTGTGCAAAAACAGCGAATAATTATGCCAACCGTTGCGCGTCAGTGCCGCCCGCATGTCGTCCCAGACCTGCTGGTGGCGCAATTTGTATTCGGCGAGCATGTCGGCCCGCACTTTGAGCAAAAAACAGACACGTTGCATAAAAAATACCTCGACTAAAAAAGATGTGTGGCTATCGTATCACGAAGTAGTGCTGGCCTACGGCGTAATAAATCAACGATTTCAGAAGTTTTGGCTGGGGGCTAGCGGTGCGCTTGTCGTATGTCAGCCGAGGAAATGTCATGTTGAACCGAGAAAAATATGCTATATTTCTGACATACAATAATAAAAATATGCGTGTAGGGGTGAATCAAACGCGATGAACGCAGAAATTCAATCATCAGATGATGCCAAATCAACCGAACAGCACATCATGGCCCGCATGCGTCGAGCAGGGCGCGGGAGTGTCTGGAGTGCGGCCCAGTTGCTGCCACTCGCCAATCGCAACACCATCGATCAAGCATTGACGCGCTTGCTCCGCAAAGGGGTAATCCGCCGGATTTGCCATGGATTATACCTCTACCCCCAATTTCATCCGATGCTTGGTGAAGCACCAGCCACCGTGTCTGCAGTGCTTGCGGCTATCAACGCGACTGAATCTACCCCATTGATGCCCGGTGGTGCCTATGCCTGTTTTTTGTTGGGGATGATTCGTGATATGCCCAGCGAAATCGTGTTGCTCAGCGCCACCACCACCCGCGACATCCAATTAGCCAGCGTGCGCATGCGGATTCGCATTGCAGCGCCCCGTTATTTGGCGGGGGCTGGGCGCTTGAGTGGCGTGCTCATCCAGGCCTGGCGGCACCTAGGAATCGATCAGGTCGATGATGCCCATATTACCTGGCTCCGTCAGCAGATTCCCGCCGTTAGCCGCCACACCTTGCAGGCCGATGAAGCACTCGCCCCAGCCTGGATGCATGCGCGTTTGCGGCAGGTGTATGGTGATACGAAGTAGATTCGAGGCATGCCTCGAACCTACACCGGCGTAATCGTCATACTCAGCGTGTCATGTACCACTGCCTGCCATCCGCTGGGGATGACCGTCGTGGCGTCGAGTTGGGTAATCACCGCCGGTCCTACAATCAGGTCGTGGGGCACGAGTTGGTCGCGCTGGTAGATAGCCGTCATGACGGCCAGCTCGTCGTCGTTGGGGTAGGCCAATACGGTTTGCACGGGTGTGCAGGGGCCATCGCGGGTAGGAATTGCCGGTGACGGGAGCGCCGTGGCAGCATTGGCCATTGTATGTCGAAGCATCGCAATATCGATGGCACGGGCCGGATTGGCGTGACCATAGCGCCGCTGATGCAACTCATGGAAGCGTTGTTGGCTCTGTTGGAGCAGCGCCGCGTCAATCTGAGGCATGCCGTGGCTGGTACTGAGTAACGGCACATCGAGCTCAAAGGCTTGGCCTCGGTAGCGCATGGCGAGGTGTATCGTATGCCCAAAAGCCTGGGGGTGCTCGCCATCGCTGATAAGGGCGGCGGTTAATTCGGCGCTCGTAGCGCCAATCATGGCATTGAGCTGTACGACCTGGAGTTGATCAAACCCTACTTGCAGTGTACGAGTAGTACTGCGGGTCACCGCCGCACTCAGCATCCCCAGCGCCGACAATACCCCTGGGTAGCGTGGGACAATCACGCTGGTCATGCCCAGTTCTTGGGCTAAATGGACGGCATGTAGTGGTCCTGCCCCACCAAATGCCACCAAGGCGAAATCACGTGGGTTATACCCGCGCTCGACCGAAATCGTGCGCACCGCCCGCGCCATGGCTGCGTTGACCACCCGAATAGCGCCTAAGGCCGCCTGAATCGGCGTGGTGTTGATGGTACGGGCCACATCGGCGACCGCGCTGGCGGCGCGCTGGCTATCGAGGGTCATTGTGCCGCCGAGGAAGGCATCGCTCCGCAAGCGCCCTAGTACCACATTGGCGTCGGTGACGGTGGCTTGATCGCCCTTGCCATAGCAGGCCGGTCCTGGGTCAGCACCGGCACTTTGTGGACCCACCCGCAACGCACCGCCGGCGTCACGGCGGATGAGTGAGCCACCCCCGGCTCCCACGGTGTGGATGTCGAGGCTCGGCAGGCGTACCGGCAATCCCCCTACCGCCGCCCCACTACTACGCGGTAAATCGCCGTCACACAAGGCCACATCTGTCGATGTCCCTCCCATGTCAAACGAAATAATCTGTGCGACGTTGATTTGCTGTGCGACGGCAAACGCCCCCACAATCCCTCCTGCTGGCCCCGATAGCGTGGTGCGGGCTGGTAGGGCTTGGGCGGTTGTTACCCCCATGCTGCCCCCGTCTGAGGCCATGATGCGTAAGCGGGTTAGCGTGGGTAAATGCGTAGCTAAATAGGTCAGATAACGTGACATAATCGGTGCTACATAGGCATTGACCACGGTGGTGGCGGTGCGTTCGTATTCACGCGCTTCGGTGACAATTTGATGCGACAACGAAATCTGCCACTGGGGGTTGTGGGCCTGCAACAGCGCCCCAATCCGGATCTCGTGGGCTGGATTGGCATAGGCATGGAGCAAACAAACCGCAATCGATTGCACATGGTGGGCTTCGAGGAGCGGAATCAATGCCGTGACATCGGCATCGTTGAGCGGGGTAATGGTTTGTTGGTCAAAGGTAGTGCGCTCGTTGACCTCGAGTCGCAATGCATCGGGTACGAGTGGGGCCGGGCGGGTTTGGTGCATGTCGTACAGCGACGGGCGATCGCCCCGACCAATCACCAGCACATCGCGAAACCCGGTAGTGGTAATCAACGCAGTGATGGCGCCGCGCCGCTCAAGCAAGGCGTTGGTGGCGACGGTGGTGCCGTGGATGAGGATGTTGGGGGTAGCGTGTAGCGCCACCTCGGCTAACAAGGCGGCACTAGGATTGTGTGGCGTACTTAGGCGCTTGGCGATGCGCAATACACCGTCATCAATCATCACGAAATCGGTAAATGTGCCGCCGGTATCAACACCCATACGTTGCATCGATTTTTCCTTGCATTACCCAACATTGATTTGCTTCATTATACCCAATCCCTACACCAAAACCCCACCCCGAGCGTCATTCCCTGCAGTGTGCGTGCACCCGGAGTATGACACTTCACGCTTCCGACTTCATGCTTCCTACTTCGGCAGGGTGGGTGCACGCGGGGCGTGGCACTTCACGCTTCCGACTTCATGCTTCCTACTTCACCGTGGTATTATAGAAATCTCATAGTACATCCAAAAGGAATATACCATGCACAATTGGTCGGGTCACCACACCTTTACCGCCGCCCGCATCCATCACCCCACCACTATCACCGAATTACAACGGATTGTGGCGGCCGCCACCCACTGCAAAGTCCTCGGTTCTGCCCATTCATTCAACGATATGGCTGATACCGCTGCCGATTTAATCGTCCTTGATCAATTGACCATGGCTCCCGTGCTTGATGATGTGGCGGGGACGGTCACCGTGGCAGGGGGGATGCGTTACGGCGAGCTAGCTTATTTTTTGGCAGATACACAATGGGCCTTGCACAACATGGCGTCGCTGCCACATATTTCGATTGCCGGCACCATCGCCACCGCCACCCACGGTTCTGGCGTGCGCCACGGCAATCTGGCGACGGCCGTGGTGGGGTTGGAGTTTGTGTTGGCTGACGGGAGCCTATTGCAGGTGAGCCGTGCCAGTCACGGCGCTGATTTTGCCGGTATGGTGGTCCATTTGGGGGCGTTGGGGGTGATTACGCGAGTGACGTTGCAGTTGGTACCGCGGTTTGACATCCGCCAAGATCTCTATCTCGGGCTGGACTTCGCCACCGCCATGGCCAATTTCGATGCCATCATGAGTGCGAGCTACAGTGTCAGTCTCTTTACCGCCTGGCAAGGTGATACTATCGACCAGATTTGGCGCAAAAGTCTGCCTGCCGAAATAGGCGATGTGCCCGACACTTGGTATGGTGCGACTTGTGCCACTAGTGCCATGCACCCTATTGCGAGTGTCAATGCCGACCCTTGTACCACCCAGATGGGAGTGGTAGGTCCGTGGCATTTGCGTTTGCCCCACTTCAAGCTTGAGTTTACGCCTAGTAATGGCGAAGAACTTCAGACGGAATACTTTGTCGATCGTCGCGATGCCGTGGCGGCTCTCCAAGCGCTCAAATCCATTCAGCACTTGATTGCGCCGATTTTACATATTTCTGAGATCCGCACCATTGCGGCTGATGATTTGTGGCTGAGCATGCATTATCAGCGTGACAGTGTGGCGTTGCATTTCACATGGAAAAAAATGTGGCCGCAGGTGAAGGAAGTGTTGCCGTACATCGAATCAGCCTTGGCCCCGTTTGCGCCACGGGCGCATTGGGGCAAGCTGTTTGTACTGCCGGCAACCCAAATTCAGGCGGCCTATCCACGCATGGCTGATTTTGGGCGACTGCAACGCCAATTTGACCCCAATGCCAAATTTGCGAATGCGTATTTGGCACGCTGTGGGTTTGAGTATCGTCGGTAGATTGTGCGGGTCGCTGAATAAACGCACCAGCTGATTTTTGTTGACTACCTTCTTCCTCCTTGCGACTTCTGACTTTATATTGTGACGGTCTATGGCAAAGGCTATATGTACCAAGAACGTACGGAGCGCAGTCAACATTAAAAAAGTCTGTTTCATCGGCACCACACATGTTCTATCTATACAGAACATGTGTGGTTTTTTGGTACAATAATCGATTTACAAAATACGTTGCCCAAACAGACTAGCCGTTAAATCTACTGCAAGGGATGCGGTGTGATTATATTGATCAAGGATGGGATTGACCTCGACGAGATCGAGTGATTGCACGCGCCCGTCATCAGATAACGTTTCCATAATCAAATGGGCTTCGCGAATGCTCAACCCACCACTGACTGGGGTGCCTACCCCCGGGGCAATACTGGGATCAAGGGCATCCATGTCAAAACTGACATGGATAGCGCTGGCGGTACGCAAGTGGTGTAGGGCGTGGCGAAGCATGGTCGCCATGCCCTGCTCATCGATGTCACGCATGGTAATAACCAAGATACCGCTGGTACGTAGTGCAATCCGTTCGGCAGGGTCAAGATCGCGAATGGCAATCATGACTATTTGGTGTGCTTGGATAAATGTCGTACCGATGTTGAGTGGCGCTGGGCATAAGCCCATCGCGGCACTCACCACCATACCATGTACGTTCCCAGAGGGGCTGGTGTGTGGCGTATTGAAGTCGGCATGGGCATCAACCCAAATCACGCCGATGGGCTCAGGGCGGGTATGCGCCCCTGCCACGGTGCCAATGGCACAACTATGGTCGCCCCCAAGGAATATGGCAATCTGATTATCACGAATGGCGGCTTGCATCGCCGCAAAACTCGCATGCGCCACGAGTGCGACCGCCGCACTATTATGGGCGTTGGCGATATCGGTATGTGTATCGAGCTGTTGATGATCTGGTACCGCTATGTTGCCGTGGTCGCTTACCTGCCACCCGAGGGCGGTGAGGCGCTCGCATAATCCTGCATAGCGGATGGCGCTTGGCCCCATGTCAACCCCACGCCGTCGTTGCCCTAAATCCATCGGAATACCGTGTATACGAATTGGTTTGCGTTGCATGTGCGATTCTTTCGTTCCTGTAGCGTAAGTCATTGATACATGTATTCTATGGTGAAAACGGCAGCCTTGGGTACACAAAAAACCTCTGGCACATTTATGCATGTGCCAGAGGCGTGATGTCGCTACGCAGAGATTACTCGATGGTAACCATTATGGTGAGAATCGTATTCGCAGGACTCGTAACAGTCACTACTGCTTTGCCGGCGGCCAAGGCAACGAATCCGGGATTGGTTTCGTAGGTGTCTTGGGTGCCGCCTTGTTTGACTTCGACCAATTCGGGATTGATGGTGTCTACTTGCCAGCCTTTGGAGTCGCCAGTGAAGACATACGTCTCGCCGACTTTCATGCTCACCGGTACATCGCCATCAAAGGCTTCGCCCTTGATCGTGGCCATGTGGGGAGGCAATGCTTGGGCGGCGGGGTCAGCGGTAGCGGCGGGGGCATCGGGGGCAGCGGTAGCGGCTGTATCACCACCGTTGCTGGCGGGCTTGTCGGTCTCACCACAAGCAACCAAAACACCGAGACATAATACGAGCAGGAGCTTTTTCACGGTACTATCCTTTGTCAAAAAAACCACAGCTTTATTATACTATACGATAATCGTCATTGGGGAAACACCAATTCGTTTTTTGATGCGCAAAGCAGAAAATAACGAATGACGCAGTACAATAATGAATTATGCGGAAAATATAAATGATTCTGTGTGAAGATATTTGTTTTTAATAAAGAATTAATGAAAAAATATTATATAAAAGTAAATAATTAAACAAACGTAAATATGTTTTTGAGTATCTGTGCTACCAAATCTGATTGCGAGAATTGCTTGGCACCATTATGGAGAATTATGAAGCAAACGATCATAGATGAATGAATTGCATCCTGTCAATATTAAGGTTGCAAGTATGCCATAAATTGGGTATGATAGTAGATAACACAGGTCTGACTTTCTCCCTGCAACGCCAGTAGTGGCAGGGTTTTTTGACCCCCTTACGCTATAAGTTAACCTCTTGGGAGGGCGTCGTGAATATCGCCAAAACGTGGAATAGCGTGCTTGGAGCGCTCGAAATCCAGCTTCCGCGCGTTGAATATAATACGTGGCTACGCCGTACCGAGTTGGTGCATCTCGACAATACGACTGCCGTTGTGAGTACGGCTACGCCGATGTTGCGTGAAGTCGTTGAATCACGCTATAGCGCGGTAATCCGTGAACAACTGCGCGATATTATCGGTTATTCGGTGCTGGTACGGGTCATCGTCGGCGCGTATGTCCCCGAGCCGGTGGTCGTTGTTGCACCTGAACCAACCCCGCTGGTTGCCGTACCTTTTGATTCGTCGATTACGAGTGTGATTCCACTGATTACCGACGAAATGTTGGCGGCCTTAAATATTCAAGTCGATGATGGTACTCTTGTTGACGCATCAGTGACGGACGTGCCTGCGGCGGACGTGACTGCGGTAGAAGTGCCGGTAACGGAAGCGTCTGATGTGGTTGATGATACGGTAGTCACGTCACTAATAAGTGATAGTGACGATGTTGCCGTGGTAACACCTCCCACCACCCCATTAGTGGCGGTGCCGGTGGTGGTGCAACCACAATTGCCATTGGATCCCCCAAAACCCAAATTAACCTTTGGGTCATTATCGCCAACCATTGACGCTGATGCCCCAACCCAGAGTGATTTTTTTACTACTGCCACCCGGGGTATGCTCAATCAGCGCTTTACGTTTGACCGATTTATCATCGGTTCGAGTAATCGTCTCGCCAGTGCTGCCTGTATGGCTGTTGCCGATCACCCCGCCCAAGCCTACAATCCGTTGTTTTTGTATGGTGGTGTCGGACTCGGCAAAACCCACTTACTCCATGCCATCGGCAATGCCGCCCTCGAGCGAGATGCCGAAATCAACGTGCTATATGTCTCGAGTGAGAAATTTACCAACGACCTGATTAACGCCATCCGGCGCCAACAAACCGAAGAATTCCGGATTCGTTACCGCAATATTGATATTTTGTTGATTGACGATATTCAATTTATTGCCGGCAAAGACGCCACCCAAGAAGAATTCTTCCATACCTTCAATACCTTGCATACTGCCGGCAAGCAGATTGTGCTCACCTCAGACCGTCCACCCAAAGCCATTCTTACCCTCGAAGAACGCTTGCGTTCGCGTTTTGAATGGGGTTTAATTGTCGACGTTCAGATGCCCGACTACGAAACGCGTACGGCGATTATGCGCACCAAAGCCGAGCAGATGACGGTCGACGTACCTGCCAACGTGATTGAGTTTTTGGCACAACGCATCCAAAGCAATATCCGTGAGCTCGAAGGTAGCCTCAATCGTGTGGTGGCCTACGCCAAACTGAATGGTACGGCGATTTCGGTCGAAAGCGCCCAGGCTGCCCTCAGCGACTTGCTCGATACTAGCCGCAAAAAACGCGTCACTGGCGATATGATTTTGCGCGCAGTCTGTGAGTTTTATGGGGTTGATTTGCGCATGCTCCAAGGGCGTGGCCGTAGCCGCAATATTGTCGGTCCCCGCCAAGTGGCCATGTATCTGCTCCGTGAAGAAACCGACTCGAGCTTGGTTGATATCGGCACCCTTATCGGTGGCCGTGACCACACCACCATCATGTATGGCTGCGACAAAATCGGCGAAGAAATCATCACCGATAATCGCTTGAAACAAGAAATCAACACGATTCGCGAACGACTCTACCAAGGCTAGACCTGATTCAGCCCACAAAAATCCCCTCATCCACTGCTGGATGAGGGGATTTTGATTTAGTTATTATATCCGCGCCATGGCTGCCTGGACTGCCGCATCACGCTGGGCTTCGATGCCAGTTTGGGTAATCTGTTGGCGTTGCAAAAACTCGGCGGCGCGGGGGTGACTCGCAATGGCACCGATATTGGCGCTGACATTGACCAAGGCTGCCGCCACTGTTGCCACCGCCAAATGGGCGCCGGCGACGACATCGCCGACGGCGGTGCGATTGCCGTGTTGCGCCAAGGGCAGGCAGAGCGGCAATAGTGCCGCCGCCTGCTCGGCAATGATGAGTGGTACATCCGTGGCTACCACGGTGGCATCAATGATGGCTTGGGGGCGCTGTGGGTCCTCTTTGGGGAGTTTGTAGGCGTTGGCCACCCCCGTGTAGGCCACAATGTCGCCTTGGATGAGCTCGGTGAGTTGGGCGCGGATGGCTTCGGCTTGCTGCCGGATAGCTTGGGCTTCGCTGTCAAATGCAGCGTAGCGCGGTCGACCAATCGTCAAGTCACAGACCATGGTGACCAGCCCAGCCGCCAAGGCGCCACTGAGGGCAGCCACACTACCACCACCTGGGGTGGGTGTGCCCGAGGCGAGTTGATCGAGGAATTGCTGGACGCTCTGCTGGCGGAGTTCGCTATTCATCGTGGCCTCGATTATTTTTGTAACAAGGTACGGATATCTGCGACAAGATTGGCCGTACTGATGCGGTGTTGATCACCACTGACCAGATTGCGCACCACCACTTCGCCGGCGGCTTGCTCGTCGGGACCTTGGATTACCGCAAAGGGAATCCCGCGCCGATTGGCCGCTTGGAGTTGCTTGCCTAAGCGTTCGTGGGCATCGAGTGCCACTTCGACGTTAAGTCCGGCTGCCCGCAGTTGGTTGGCGATGGTGAGGTTGGCGGCCAGACTGTCGGCACTAAAGATGGTCACAAACAAATCAGCCATGGCACCACGGGGCCC
>CAISXI010000152.1 GCA_903889425.1 uncultured Roseiflexaceae bacterium
GATTTGATTGCCCCCGCCCTACGGCGCTTTGAGGGGGTCGAGCATCGTCAAGAACGGGTGGCCATCATCAACGGTCATACGTTCGTGAATGATACGGCGGCGACGGTACCCGATGCGGCGATGGTCGCCCTCGCATGTATGCCCAAACCAATTATCTGGATTGCCGGTGGGGCCGACAAAAAACTGACTTTTGGGGAGCTGGCGCAAGTCGCTGCCCAACATGCCCAGCAAATTGTGTTGCTCGAGGGGACCGCTACCGCTGCCTTGCGGAGTGCGTTGGTGGCGGCTGGCATCGCAGATCGAATTGTGGGGAGCTTTGATTCGCTGGCGGGGGCGGTAGCGGCGGCACAGCGGGTAGCACCGCAGCCGGCGACGATTTTGTTGTCACCGGGGTGTGCGAGTTTTGGCATGTTTCGCAATGAATTTCATCGTGGCGAAGAATTCCGAGCCGTGGTGGCACGCCTCGGTACACAGGAGACGATATGAGTCAACCATCACCGATTACGAGTGGCATGCAACGGTTGTGGGGTGAGAGTACACCCGCAGTCCGGCTAATTGCCTTGGCAAATATAGTTATTTTTGGAGTTCCCGCATTAGCCGATTTCGTCGGCTTCCGACTATTGGGGATTTCACTGAGTGATTTGTTGCTGATGTGGGGTGCCAAGGACAATATCGCCATTGCGGCCGGTGACCAGTATTACCGCTTTTTAAGCATGATGTTTTTGCATGGTGGTCTGTTGCATTTGTTGTTCAATACGATTGCCTTGACGTCGTTTGGGAGCGAAATCGAGCGAATTGCCGGTACACAACGCTTCCTCGGGATTTATTTCATTGGAGGATTGCTGGGGGGCGTGGCCTCGTATGTCTTTACTCCCAATCCTGCCGTCGGCGCCTCGGGCGCGATTTTTGCATTGATTGGGGCCGAAATAATTTTTATCTGGCAAAATCGGACGGTCTTTGGTGAGCGTACCAAACAAATGCTGGGGGGCGTGGGATTTACGGCGATTGCCAATATCGGCATCGGTTTTTCGGTGCCCAATATCGATAACATGGCGCATATTGGCGGGCTGATTGGTGGCTTGTTGTGTGGGTTTTGTTTGATGCCGTTGCTGATGACGATTGAATCCGAAATGGGTCCAGTGCGGATTCGCCAAGGTCGCACTTGGGGCTGGTATGGTGTGCTAGCTGTGGCAATCGTAATAATTGTGGTAGTGATGGTGGTTATACCCGCAGTCGATTTGGATTAGGGGATAAACGGCGATGAGCGACACCACTGGCAGTATTAGCCTAAGCGATCGTACCAAACACAAACCAGACTATCAATTGTTGGTATGTGTGGGTATCATGGTGCCGTTTGGGTTGGTGATGGTCTACAGTGCGTCGTTTGTCGAAGGCGTTGTCTATTACAACAATGGTCTGCACTATTTATTACGCCAATTGTTTGCCGCATTCGTGGGCACATGCGGATTGCTGGTGGCACAGCGGACCAATTACCGTTGGTGGCGCAATCACGCCCTACCATTGTTTATTGCGTCGCTGATTTTGTTGTTTGTGACGGGGTTCATATTGCCACGCTCAATCACCGAAGTCAACGGCTCGCGGAGCTGGATTCGGCTTGGTTTTTTTAGTGTGCAACCTTCGGAATTCGTCAAATTAACCTTGATTATTTATTCGGCGAGTTGGTTGTCACGGCGTGGTACGCGCTTGACCAATATACTCTACGGCACGATTCCATTTGGGGTAATTGTGGGGCTAGTGACGGCGTTGGTGATGGTGGGTAAGGATCTCGGTTCGGCTACGATTATCGTCGCCGTGTCGGCGTTGATTTATTTCGTGGCTGGGGCGAGTCTTTTCCATTTGTTTTTTGCCGGCTTGCTCGGCTTAGTCTCGTTTCTGGTTGGAATCAACCTGGCAGCGTACCGCTTGGACCGCATCAATGCCTGGCTCGATCCTTTTGCCTATTATAGTGGTGCTGGATTTCAGCCCTTACATGCCTTGTATGCCTTGGCTTCGGGGGGGATTTTTGGAGTGGGGTTGGGTCAATCACGCCAAAAATACCTGTGGTTGCCCCAATCCTATACTGATACGATTTTGGCGATTATCGGCGAAGAAATGGGCCTGATTGGTACGTTGTTTGTGGTTGGCTGTTTTGTTTTTGTGGCGTATCGAGGCTTCAAAATCGCAAGTAGTGCTCCCAATAC
>CAISXI010000153.1 GCA_903889425.1 uncultured Roseiflexaceae bacterium
AACAGGTGCGTCGGCTTGGGCAACAGGTGCGTCGGCTTGGGCAACAGGTGCGTCGGCTTGGGCAACAGGTGCGTCGGCTTGGGTCACTGGGGCATCGTTGGTGGGGGTCTCGGTTGCGACGACGGGCGTCGACTGATTTTCCTGCTCGGTCATGTCCTTACATCCTTCTGAAAAAACCATGCTGCGTATGATGAATTGTGAACTTTACTTGTGGCTCAGTTCGGTGCGGACGAGATCGACGAGACCATTCTCGCGGAGGTCGTCTAGGCGGTAGTAGTTCCCTTTGAGGTGAAGCGCCAGCTGCTTGGATAATCCCCGCTCAAAGACCGGGTGCTCGGTGTCAATGACCACAGAGCGGATTTTTTCGGCAGCAATAAAATCTGCAATGGAATAACTCTCGACTTGGGGCGGCAAATCAGTCATAGCGACATTTGCTTGGCCATCGGTCAGAATCACCATCAGTGGCACAACCTCAGAATCATGGCGCAAGGCTCGTTTGAGCACCTCATACCCCATCATCAAGCCCCGTGACAGTGGTGTTCGACCACCGGTGGGCATGGTTTGGAGCATTTTTTGGGCCATCTCGACACTGTTTGTGAGTGGCAAGAGCAACGTGGCATAGTCACGTTGAAACGAGACAAGTCCGACACGGTCACGGCGCTGGTAGGCATCGCGCAGGAGCGAAAGCACGGCGTTTTTGGTAGCGCGCATGCGTTCGTCAGCGGCCATTGACCAACTGGCGTCGACTACGAAGCAGACGGCGTTGCGGGTTTTGCGGACGCGCACCTTTTGGCGTAAGTCGCTACGGAGCAACATCACTGGGCGGGATGGTTTCCCTTCGGCGATGGCGGCAGCACGGCGACCTGGCTGCATGGGGGCGGCATACCGCAAGGTGGCATCGAGGGCTAAGTCAGTAACTCGGCGGGCGACGCGGCTGGTAACGTACCGACCTTGTTTGCGGGTAGTACGTGTGCGGCTACGGCGACCAGGTGAGCTCCGTTCTTGGCGATCGCGCTGGCCTTCGAGACGCTTTGGTTTAAACATCTCTTGGGCCTTGAAGGCTTTTTCGCCTCCACCCTGCTCGTTGTTCGATTGTGACCCTTGGTCCGTGGCGCCCGCACTTGCGGTGGCGCCGGCACCCCCTTCGCTCTCTTCTTGACCTTCGCTGGAGGAGCTTTCCTCACTCCCGTTCACGGGGTCTTTTTTTTTACCCCATCAGCGTTTGCCACTGCGGATTCGTCACCCTCGGCTGCTGCCACTCGGTCGAGTATCTCGCCGACGCGGGCTTCGTCGAGTTTGACTTCAGTAAAGGGCTGTCGTCGCATACGATGCGGCAATGCCAACTCTGCTGCCACTCGGATATCTTCGGCGGCGAGCAGGGTTCGTCCTGCCCAAGCCGCATGAGTGCGGGCGGTCTCGAGGATGGCGAGGTCGGCACGGTGACCGTCGACGCCTAATTCGAGTGACAAGGTCGCTACGGCGGCCATATCTTTGCGGGTAATTGTTACCATTGGCAACATGGCCCGAGCTTGCACGATACGTGCGGCGGTGTCGCTCTCGCTGGGCTGCCATTCGCCCACAAACGTATCGGGGTCGAGGTCATAGCGCATACGCCGTGACACGACTTCGACACGCCCGTTGACATCATGGATACCGGCGATTTCAACTACGAGACCGAAGCGGTCGAGCAATTGTGGGCGCAATTCACCTTCTTCGGGATTCATCGTCCCGACCAGGATGAAGCGGGCCGGGTGCGATACGCTAATTCCTTCGCGTTCGACGGTGTTGACACCCATCGACGCCGAGTCAAGCAAAATGTCGACGAGGTGATCGTCGAGCAAGTTGATTTCGTCTACATACAACAAGCCGCGATTGGCGTTGGCAAGCAACCCGGGCTCGAAGCGGCGATGACCTTCGGTCAAAGCGTGCTCGAGGTCGAGTGAACCAACCACGCGGTCTTCGGAGGCTGCTACGGGCAAATCAACCAACCGCGTGGCGCGTTCGGCCACCGGTAAATTGGGGTTGACTTCGTAGCGGGCGCGACATGACGCGCACATCGCCGAAGGTTGCTCGGGAGGGCAGCCGTAGGGGCAGTCAGCGACTACCCGTATATGCGGCAGGATGTGTGCCAGACCACGCACAGCGGTCGATTTGGCAGTGCCTTTTTCGCCACGAATGAGCACCCCACCAATCCGCGGATTGATGGCGTTGAGAATTAGTGCACGTTTGAGGCGCTCTTGGCCGACAATGGCACTAAATGGGTAAACCGGTCGCGCTGTGGTCATGGACGTCCCTTTTCACACCTACCAGCCGCGGCTGTTGGCCAACGGTTGCGAGCGATATGGCACAATGAACCTGTCTTGTGCACAAAAACATCTTTATAAGTGCCGTGGAATCCACAAAATCACCTATAACAATGCGGTTATTCTTACACGAATAGTATGTGCTGTCAAATACATCACGTGTAGATACGCCTCGATGGGGCCCATACACAGAACGGCGCGCTACTGCGCACCAATAGACGCAACTGCAGACACACGGTATGATAGAATCATAGACCGCTATGGTTGCGCTTGCATCAACCGGGTTGCTTCATTTTTTAACAAAAAGAGGAAGACGATGACGCACCGTGTAACTCCCTTGACTGCCAATTGGCAAATGCGTCCCACCGACCAATTCCGCGCCGGGCAATACCCCGCCAGCGCTGGCGTGTGGCTTGATTGCACCATCCCCAATCACTGGCAACAACACCCCCTCTTGACTGATTATGTGGGTCGCATGCTCTACCGCACCCAATTCCCCGCCACGGCTGCCCCCAACCGCCGCCAGTGGTTGCGGCTAAACGGCGTCTTTTATGATTGTCGCCCGTGGCTCAACGACTATGATTTGGGGCGCCAGCAGGGCTACTTTATGCCCCATGAATACGATGTCACCAATCTGCTTCGCACCGACAACCAACTCCTCCTCGAAGTGCAGTGCCCCGAAGAACACAACAAGGTCGACAAACAGCTGATTACGGGGGTTTTTTCGCATTGGGACAGTATGGATTCGACCCGCAATCCGGGCGGTGTCTGGTTGCCCGTCGAATTAATCGAATCAGGCCCAGTGCGCCTGCGCAACGTGCTCCTCACCACCCAAACCATTACGCCTAGCCATGCCGAAGTACGCTACCGCATCCAAAGCGACGCCCTGCAGGCTTGTCGCGGTCTGTTGCAGTGGCGGATTGCCCCGCACAACTTTGCCGGCCAAATCCACGAACTCACGACGACGGTCAATCTGGCCGCTGGTCAATACGAAGCCAGTGGTTTGGTGAATATCCCCGATCCGGTGTTGTGGTGGAGCCACGACCTCGGCCATCCGGCGCTCTATACGGTGACC
>CAISXI010000154.1 GCA_903889425.1 uncultured Roseiflexaceae bacterium
GCAGCCTGCTGCGGCTCAAAAGCAGCCTGCTGCGGCTCAAAAGCAGCCTGCTGCGGCTCAAAAGCAGCCTGCTGCGGCTCAAAAGCAGCCTGCTGCGGCTCAAAGAATTCTGACGCTTTTCTCGCGCGAAGGGCATTTTCAATTTTCAATGCTCGTCATCAACAATCGTCGCCAGATAATCATCGAGGGTTTCGGCGCGGCGAATCAGCTTCAACTCACCTGTAGCGGTATGCAGCACTTCGGCGCAACGTAATTTGCCGTTGTAATTAAATCCCATGGCGCGGCCGTGGGCCCCCGTATCGTGGATGACCAGCACATCGCCGGCATCAATCGGCGGGAGCGCCCGATTAATCGCGAATTTGTCATTGTTTTCACACAACGAACCCACCACATCATAGGTCTCACTCTCAGGTACATCGGCCTTGCCCAGCACACTGATATGGTGGTAGGCGCCATACATACCCGGGCGCATCAAATCGGCCATCGACGCATCGACACCGATATAATTGCGGTAGGTGGTTTTGGCGTGGCGTACCCGGGTCACGAGCATGCCATACGGCCCCGTAATCACCCGCCCACATTCCAACATCACCCGCGGTGGGCGCAGGCCGTTGGCCACGATGTGGCGCTGATAGGCCGCTTCGACACCGGCAGATACCCGCTCGAGGTCGACAACCTGATCATCGGGGTGATAGGGGATGCCGATACCGCCGCCGAGGTTGATGTATTCAAACTCAATCCCTAGTTGCTGATGCATCTCGGCCGCCACCGCAAACAACATGTCGGCCGTGGTCACAAAATAATCGGCGTTACGTTCGTTTGAGGCAATCATGGTGTGCAAGCCAAAGCGCGTCACCCCCCGCGCCTGAGCCATGGCATAGCCCTGCAGTAATTGGGCGCGGGTGGCGCCAAATTTGGCTTCGGCTGGGCGCCCAATGATGGTGTTGCCTTCGCGCTCGGCACCAGGATTGTAGCGGAACGAAATCACCTCCGGCCAGCGCACTTTTTGCGCATCGAGCCAGCTCAGGTGATCGACATCATCAAAGTTGATAAACGAGCCGAGCTTGAGCGCCATGCGGTATTCGTCGAGAGGCGTGTTGTTGGAGGTAAACATGATGGCGTCGTCACGCACCCCCATGCGGGCCGCCATAAATAATTCGGTGAACGAACTACAGTCGAGGCCACACCCTTCGGCCACTACCATTTTCAAAATCGCAGGGTTGGGCAAGGCCTTGACAGCGAAATAATTGCGGAATTGGGGTGCCCACGCAAACGCCGCATTCAGGCGTTGCACGGCGTGGCGGATGCCCGCTTCATCATAGAGATGGAAGGGGGTAGGGTACTGGGTGGCGGCGGCAGCAATCACCGCGGCAGCAATTGGCAGTGGTTTTGTATTCATGCCCAAATGCTAGCACGACTACGCAGTTTCATCAAATATAAATTGTAAAGTAGCAGCCTGCTGCGGCTCTCTCAATGCCTACTGCGGCTCCTGTATAATCAAGGCATCCAATCTACACGAGGACGACCATGCAAATCGACGTGCTTGCCCAAGCCCATGCCAGCCACCAGGCGGCCCAGCGCATCGCCCCCTATATCAACCCCACCCCCGTCGCCCGCCACCGTGAGCTCAGCCAGCATTGCCAGGCCGATGTCTGGATCAAACAAGAATACCTACAACACACCGGTTCATTCAAGCTCCGTGGCGCCCTCAACGCCGTACTCTCGCTCACACCCGCTCAACGGCGCAACGGCGTGGTGGCGGCCTCGTCAGGTAATCACGGCGCCGCCGTGGCCTATAGCGCCCAAATCGCCGGCTGCCGCGCGACGATTTTTGTACCCGAACACGCAGCTCCCGTCAAAGTGGCCGCCATGAAGGCCCTCGGCGCCACTGTCGTCCAAATCGGCCATGATAGTGTGATTAGCGAAGGGGCCGCCCGGGCCTTTGCCAGCGAACACCAGCTCCCCTATTTGTCGCCCTACAACGACCCCATCATCATGGCCGGCCAAGGCACCCTCGGACTCGAAATGGTCCAGCAGATCCCCCGGCTCGACACCCTCATTATCGCCGTGGGGGGCGGTGGCTTGATCGGTGGCGTCGCCGCCGCCCTCAAAGCCCAATACCCCACCCTCCAGATCATCGGCGCATTCCCGCGCAATTCGGCCGTGATGGTCGAATCGGTGCGGGCCGGTCAGATTGTCGACATCCCCAGCGACGATACGTTATCTGACGGCACCGCCGGCGGTATCGAATCCGACAGCGTCACCTTTGATTACTACCGCAGTCTCGTCGATTTGAGCGTGCTGGTTAGTGAAACCCATATCGCCTCGGCCATGCGGGACTACATCGACAGCCGCCACCACCTCATCGAAGGCGCCGCCGGCGTGGCATTGGCCGCCACCCAAACCCTCGGTACCTATCTGCAAGGACGCGTGGTAGGCGTGGTAGCGTGTGGCGCTGGCATCGGCGTGAAACGCTTACAAGCGATTATGTAATGTTATTCTTTTGGTAAAAAACTCCCGCAGCCACGTGAATTGGTGATAGATGCATCCGTCCGACGCTGTAGGTTTTCCGCATCCGCAGGTGCCGGTCGATGGCACCTGCGGATAATATTCAGCTCGGTAATGCCCTGAATCCCTTACCAAAGACCTCAATTGCTTCACCCACCACCACAAAGGCTTTGGGATCAGTGGCCGCCACCAAGGCCGTCAGCGTGGGGACTTCGCTACGGGTCATCACACATAGCAACATGGCCCGTTCGGCGCCGGTGTAGCCGCCCCGGGCATCCATCACCGTCACGCCCCGCTTGAGGTCGCGCATCACCGCAGCGCCGACGGCTTCAGCACAATCGGTGATAATAAAGACTTGGTTCATGCCGCTACCAAGCGACAGCACGGCATCGACGGCGCGGCTGGCCACAAAGCTCACCAAAATCGCATACAAGACTTTTTCGGGACCATACAGCACAAACGCCACACTATAAATCACCCCATTCATCAGCAAGGCACTGCGACCTGGCGCAATCCCAAAGCGTTGCTCCAGCAAGCGCGCCACGATGTCGAAACCGCCACCCGTACTGCGCGCCCGGAAGATTAGCCCGCCACCGACCCCCGCCAACAAACCACCATACAAGCTATACAACAACGGGTCTTTGGTGACTGCCGGCAACAACCCAGCCGAATATTCCAACGCCAGCGACATGACCGCGATGGTGTACAAGGTGCGCAATGCAAACTTCCAACCACCCAGATAACGCATACTAATCAACAACAGCGGCACGTTGATGACCGCCACGATCACACCCACCGGCCATTGCCAAAAACTATTCACGATGATGGCGATACCGGTGACACCCCCGATGACTACTTGATTGGGAATCAAAAAAATCCGCGTCCCCGCCGCCGCAATCGCCGCCCCCAATGTCATCAAAAACACGTCCCGCAGGATTGGCCAGATAATCTGGCCCCAGCGGTGCAATCGATCTCGCATCATGGTGCTCCATTCATCTCGTGCGTGCGAGGCATGCCTCGTACGTGCGAGGCATGCCTCGCATACCCTATAATACAGAAAAAGCCTATGAGGTGTCGTATGATTCGCATTCTCCCTCCGGCCATTGCGGCCCAAATCGCCGCCGGTGAAGTCGTAGAACGCCCGGCATCGGTCATCAAAGAATTAGTCGAAAACGCTATCGATGCCGAAGCCACCACCATTACCGTCGATGTGCGGGCCGGCGGCATCAGTGAAATGATTATCCGCGATGATGGCGCTGGCATTCCTGCCGACCAAATCGAGACTGCCTTTGCCCGCCACGCCACCTCGAAGCTGGTCAAAGCCGAAGATTTATTTGCCATCACCACCCTCGGCTTCCGGGGCGAAGCCCTCCCTTCCATCGCCGCCGTGGCCCAAGTCAGTTGTACCAGTCGTACCCGCGATGCCGCCCAAGCCGTCGAGCTCCGCATCGCTGGGAGCGAAATCCAAGATAAACGCACCGTCGGCGCACCCGTCGGCACCACCTTTCTCATCCGCAATTTGTTTTACAATTTGCCGGTGCGCCGTGAGTTTTTGCGCTCGGCTGGCGCCGAAACCGCCGCTATTGCGACCATCATGACCCAATATGCCCTAGCCTACCCCCACATCCGCTTCACCTTCAATGTCGACGGCAAAACTCGCTTGAGTAGCAACGGCACCGGGCAGCTACGCGATGTATTACTGGCCATCTACGGCATCGACGTAGTATCGCACCTATTGCCCGTCGACTATAGCCGTGGCGATGGCATCTATGCCTTAGCGATCAATGGTTTTATTTCGGACCCCACCATTAGTCGGGGCACCCGCGAAGCCATGCATATCAGTGTCAATGGCCGTGCCATCGCTCCACGCGGGCA
>CAISXI010000155.1 GCA_903889425.1 uncultured Roseiflexaceae bacterium
CGGCCTGCAAACAAGCGGGGTTTGTGCCCAAAGTGGCCATCGACGGCGGCGATGTGGCGATGTTGTTGCGGGTGGCCGAGGCGGGGCTAGGGGTGGCGATTGTGCCGCAGTTGGCGTTGCGGGGCGACGAAGCGTTGTATAGTTGCCAGTTAGCCCAACCGCGCTTGATGCGCCAAATGGCCTTGATTTGTCGCAACGACCGCACCTTGCCCCCACCGGTGCATACGCTGTTCCATGCCTTGCAACACGATTTGGTGCAGCACGCCCAACAATTATTGGGGTGAATATTCACCGCGGCGGCCGGAGTTTTTTCACTAACAGAAAATGATTACGCCACGACGGGAATTGGTGGCTTGCATATTCACCGCTGTGGCAGGGAGTTTTTTTACCAAAAAGAAAAATAATCAGGCCAATTGTAATTGCTGATGCATGACGTGGGTGAGTTCGTAGATGGTCATGCGGGAGTGGAATACGCCCAAGGTCTGGGTGGCAATGGCCGGGTTGTTGCTGGCGTACGTCTTGAATTGCTGGAGCATGGCATCAAACACTTCGCCACGAAAGAGTTGGCGCTCGTGGCGCCAGCGGTCATTGAGGGCGAGGACGATTTGGGCATCGGCGAAGGCTCCTTGCCCAAACAAAATCCCGCAATAGATGTCGATGCTGTACATGATGTCGTTGAGACCACCGATACGCGCGATGATTTCAACACTGACACATAGCTCACGGGCGGCCTCGCGAATCTGCATGGTCAAGACATTGAGGACCGCCAAGCGGATATGCGAATTGGCGATTTCAGATAATTGGGCATTGGCGGTGTATTCGTGGAGCACATCAGTCAGCTGTTGGCGGGCCAAGTTATAATCACCCACCGTAATCAAAATCAGCCCATACAAACGTATCGATTCGGTCATCCAATTGGTGCGCGGAGATTTACGAAATACTTCGAGTGCCTTGTTGATGTATTCGTGTGCCTCACGTAGCTGCCCCACACAAAAATACAAGTAGGCGGTGTAATCGTAGGTATGGGCCAACCACGGCCATAAGTTGGTTCGCTCGAAATAACGAGCCGCTTGGAATAAATCATCACGCAACAGCGCGAATTGGGCGTCGTCGGCAGTTCTGACGCTATGGAATACCACTAGGCTTTGCACCAACGCCATACGGGCCCGCAAATAGCCGTCGGTATCGGCACACTGCGCATGTACATATGCCAAATGTTGGGCAGATAGATGCGCCAAACCACGCTCATGGTACAGAACCGTCATGGTTAAACTTAATTCGGTGGAGAGTGGATGCCCCGGTTCCACAAACGTAAACGCTTGCTCGCCGAGCATGATAGCAGGTACCACTAAGCCATGACGGATGAAATGCTCGTGCCACAGGCACAACAGCGTGATGGCCTGCATCGGCATGCCAGCCTGCAATAGCGCGCGACACAGATCAAGCACATGCCCCAAATCGAGGTGATAGGCTAAATGGCGGTGGACCGATAATAGGTGCACTTCGTCGTAATCATCACAGGTAAAGGCATGATAGAGGCACCACAACACGTCACGCATCAGCGCCACGGTGTGATTGACGGTGAGATAATCACGCACAAACTCGGGCACCATATACGATTCATTGTCGTCATTGATGACAGTGACCAGCCCACGCAAACGTAATTGGGCGAGGTATTCACCCAACGTCGCCTCGGGAATTGCAAACACGACCGGGTTTACGGCATACAAAAAGCGCGTCGAGACTTTGAATTTGAGCAACACCAGGGTCATCAACAAACGCTGGGCAATGGGATCACTCTGCGCCAAGGTTTGGATGAGGACGTCTTCGTGCACCAATGCGGTGTGGTCGCGGGCAATAATGTCGGTCATCAATGTGATTTGGCGGGGGTTGCCTTGTGCTTGCTGACAGATTGCATCTATCAACGAGGTATGCAACACCGGGAGCCCGCTCGACTTCACATGGCGCCGCACCAAATGAGCCGCCGCCGAAAACTCACTGCTATAATCGAGCGCTGGTACCGTCACCACCCGTGCTCCCACAATCAGTTGCGGCGCCTGAATATGACTGCTCGTGATGATGTAGGTCAGGTTGGGAAAGTGTGCCTGCAGCTGTCCGACTAATTCGCCACACGAAAAATCAGCGTGCTCGCCAAAACCGTCGATGATTATCCGGGGGGCGGTGTCGGCCACAAATGATTGCACGCGAAAGATAATTGGCTCCATCCCCATCTGTTTAAGTCGAAAGGCCTCAGCCATGCCGTCGTGCAATTGCATCACTGCATTAATGGCACGCCCATCAACAAAATAGGTTGGTTGTGCACTATCGATATGGAAGCGTTGCATCAGGTGTAGGGCAATGGCCGTTTTGCCGATGCCGGCGGGTCCGGTGAGGATGACGCTTTTGTGGTGCACAATCCCTTCGTAGAGGGCTTGCACCATGGCGTCTCGTCCTACCAGATGATCGGTCGCGGTACTGACGATGACGCCATAGGCCTTCATGGCACCGTGCCATTCATAGCTAGGGAAGAAGTGACTAAACGACTGGATTACATCGAGGGGCATGCGGGCGGCATTGAGGAGCTGCAATAATTCCGCCGCCGACAAGATGCGCATGTCATAGCGAAATGCCAGATTAATTACCGCCACAAAAACAGGGATGGGGGCGATACGGTCGACATCGGGGCGGGTGGTAAACCAGGTCTCGAACTTTGAGCGTTCGATGTCGAAGCCCTCGTGATGCAGGGCCAGCAAAATATCAGGCACGTTGATTTTGTGGGTGCGCAGGCGTTTGAGCACGGTGCGCATGAGTTCGTTAATTTTGGATTTTTGGAAAATTTCTTGGTTGGGCATGATTGATTCCCATTAAATGTAGGAAGTATAAAGTAGGAAGTAGGAAGTGAAAGTATGAAAGTATGAAGTATGAAGTATGAAGTATGAAGTATGAAGTATGAAGTGACATCTGTGCGAGATAAATGAAAATCCATACACACTATTACGCTACTATCATAGCGCAAATTTTCATGACCATCGCAACAAAAATAAAATTTCCGTACGAATCTGACGGAATTTTTCTGATTATTTTGACATCTTTTGTGATATGTTGTCATTATGTAATACAACCAACAAAAAGGTGGCCTATCATGGTGTCAAAATACCCCAAATTTATTGCCTTGAGCCTAGTGCTGATGCTCATCATCAGTGGCATCGCCTACTTTGTGATGCTGACGGCACAAAATTACACGCCGTTGGCGCGTATGAAAAACGCCCAAGATGTCGCCAAAATGAGTGGCGAATATCAATTCCGCACCGATATCGACCAAGTCAGCGGGTATGCACCTAGCATCACCAACTATGGCCGCGAGAGTCGCCCTGATCAGCTGGTGGTGGAGGGGACGATTAACGAATCGAC
>CAISXI010000156.1 GCA_903889425.1 uncultured Roseiflexaceae bacterium
GTGCGTCCTGCATTTGAATGGTAAAGCCTGTTGATGGGGTTAGGCTTGTATACGTTTACTACAATCACAGTGAACTTGGTACACAATAATGAATATTGTGGAGCTCCTGGATTTGTTATTTTGGAGTTGAAATGTAGCTCGTACCTCGCAATATAATAACTTTAATTTCGAACAACCAAAAACTAACAATTTATTCAACATTGCCCCATTTATTCTCGGTACAATGAAAACACCAAATGTGATTCGTTTGATTGTATCGGAGTAGTGATGATGCCACATATGCGTTGGATGGTATTTGTATGCGTGATGGGATTGCTCGTAAATTGTGCGCCACCGCCACAGGCCGCCGACATGCGGGGCGCGAGTGCGACGGTTGTACCAACTATCGCCTCCACCACCGATGCTCCCCTCGCACCCACCGCCGCGGCTGATGCGACCGTTACTGCGCCACAAGTGTTACCACTCGGCGATGGTAAGTTTTCGCAAACTGGCCAGCAAGGGTATATTTTTGCCTGTAGTACCCGCATCAGTAATGAAGGTGCCTTTGCGTCAGGTGCCTGGCTCGATGAAACCAACAAAGTGTGGTACCCCGATCTCAAGCCCAGTGTCGATGGCCAAGTAGGCTGGGAAGCCGCCAGCGTGACCATTGATGTCGCAGGGTCAACCCGCACAATTAGTTCCAATGCCTTGCCAGAAAACCACACCACCGGGATTTTTCCGGTGCAATCGAGCGACGATGCCTATCAATACGACCGCAACCCCAATTCGATTAGCCTGCAACAGATTTTGTATCAATTGCCACAAATGCCCCAGCTGAGTGATACCGTCAGCTGTTTGCCTCCTGGTATTATCGGCGTCGCGCTAACAGGTGTGCCGTTTTATAACGGCTTCGATGAAGGTGGCCGGGATGCGGTTGCGCACGAAATCCAAGACGACTGTGACGGCCATCCCCAACAACAAGGCCAATATCACTACCATAGCGTGAGTGACTGTGTGAATACTACGCCCGATGACGCAGGACGACCTGCCTTGATTGGCTACGCCCTCGACGGCTTTGGCATCTATGCCGCCAATACCGGCACAGGGACGCTCACCACTGCCGATCTCGACGAGTGCCATGGTACCGTGAGTGAAGTGGTGTGGGATGGGGCTGTGGTCAACATGTATCATTATGTGGCGACTGCCGACTTCCCATATACCATGGGCTGCTTCCGCGGTACCCCGGTCCAATCCAATGCCGCAGACGGCGCTGGTGCGCCACCCGCTGGTGGTCCTCCTGCTGGTGGTGGCCCACCACCACCGCCTCGCCGACCATAAACGTATGGGTAGAGAAACGACCGAGCAACACGCTCGGTCGTTTTTGTGTGTACTGATACGCGCAGTTATTGCGGTACGACCAATAGGTACTTGTGTCATCTGGGTGAAGCGTATAATACGGATACGTTGTTTATCTACAAAGAGGATTCCATGCCACCTACCACACCGATTGCCTTCCCCGCCCCTGGGATATATGCCGTCGAGCAACGCATTTCGCTAATTGCAGCGCCTGGTGCTACCATTCACTACACCATCGATGGCACGACGCCCACCACCACCAGCCCGGTGTGTGACCGCAACGAGGTGATTTTTTTGCCGGCCCTCAACGACGGCAATACCGGCCTGCATATCACTACCACCATTAGTGTGATTGCCGTGCGTGACGGCCAAACCAGCGCCGTTGCCCGGTTTGGGTATACCATTGCCCGCCGTGATCAAGATAGCTATGTGGTCCACGAATTGATGCCGGGCTTTTTTGTGATTCGCGATTACGACAATGTCAATATGTACTTCATCAAAGGCAGCACCCGGAGCCTGCTCATCGACGCTGGGATGGGCACCGGCAATCTGCGTACCGTCATCGAGCCGTTGCGCGGTGATGTGCCGATGGATGTCTTTATCACCCATGGCCACGGCGACCATGTCACCGCTATGGGTCAATTCGAAGATACCTACGACGTCTATATGAGCCACATCGATCTGCCGATGGTGCAATCGAGCAAAGCCCGCGGTAGCTTGACTGCTGACCTCAGTGCGATTCTCGATTTGCAAGAAGGGATGGTGTTTGACCTCGGTACGTACCGCTTCACCGTCTATGCCTTGCCCGGGCACTCGGCCGGCAGCATGATGCTCTTTGACGAAGCCAAAGGCCTGCTCATCGCCGGTGATGCCATCGGCAGTAACAAAGCGGGCACCGGTGATGCCCTCTGGATGCAATACCCCAGCATGTGGCCCATTGATCACTATTTGTCGGCCTTGCAGGTGTTTCGTGCCAAAGTCGCTGGTCGTGTCAAATTGACGTTTGGTGGACATAACGATTGGCCGATTTTGGGTGAAGCCTACATGGACAATCTCGAGGCTGCCGCCCAACGCCTCGTCGATGTCGGCCCCGATTCGTTGCTGCCGTCATTGCGTCCTGCAGGGGTTTGGATGGCGATGGCCAGTGACCGATTGACCGACCCCAACTGGGCTTCAATCAATGTCACCAAAGAGGCCTGCCTGAGCCAACCCTACACCCAAATTGCCAGTTTAAGTAACATCGTGGTGCAGGGTGGTGTGCTGACCCAGCCCTTTGGGCCGCTCCAAACGCGCTATACGGTGTTACGCGCCCACGGCACCGCGCTGACGCTGACGCCAGTAACCACGTCACGCCAGATTAGCCAGCTGACCATCAATGGTCAGGTGGTGCAACCACGGGTACCCTTTGCGGTTGGCAATGCAGATACGTTGCAGATCGTGGTGACGGCTGCTGACGGTATCAGCACCGCTGAGTACGTCATTACTGTAAAAACGGTCTAATACCCACTACGCAGGGTGTGAGTGTTTTTTGTGACACTCATGCCCTGTTTTTTTGTAAAAAACTATATCCCGCACCTGCGTACATACCAGCTTTTGACGAATTGGGTCAGGGGGATATACAGCAGCATCATGCCAAATAACGCCAACCAATAATTGAGGGGCAGTGGTATAAAGCCAAATAGCGCGCCATAAGCCGACATGCTCAGCTAACTTGCTACCACCAAAATCGCAGATGATGACAGGGTCAGCTGCCAACTAGCCATACTTTGCAAAAATGGAATTTTGTTGGTATAGCATTAGACTTGATAGTGTGATGTATAAAAAGTCCACAAATGTGGATAAAAAATACTATATTATATATAATAACGTAATAATACGTAATTATAAACGAAATGGAGGCAAGGCTGGTTCATTGTGTAGATAAATCTACGTATAAAAAAGGAGGATGCGTATGTCATTGACCGCAGGGTTGCTAATTATTGGTATTGTGATATGGTTTTTTATTCCTAGTCGAGATTATGTGGCGTATCAAGAACGCAAACGGCAACAGCAA
>CAISXI010000157.1 GCA_903889425.1 uncultured Roseiflexaceae bacterium
ACCACTTCGATGTCTGGGTTAATCCCTTTGCCCCGTACTTCTTTGCCTTCGGGGGTCAGCCATTGGGTGGTGCCGAGGCGGATTTCAGCGCCGGCATCGAGGGGATACGAGCGCAACACCGTGGCCGTCCCAAAGGTGGCTTCGCCGATAATCACGCTCCGTTTGGCGGATTGCAAGGCGCCAGCCAAAATTTCGGCGGCACTGGCACTATTGTTGTTGATGAGTACCACCATCGGGATGTCGAGGGCCTGCCCTGTGCCTTCGGTTTTGTAGGCTGTTTGTGAGCCGTCACGGGCTGATTCAATCAAAACCGTCGTGTCGGCTGGCAAAAATTGTCCGGCGACATTCATCAATTGATCGACATAGCCACCCGGGTTGTTGCGCAAATCGAGCACGATGGATTGGGCGTTGGCTGCTTTGCTTTCGGCGAGCGCGGTTTGCATGTCACTACTCGCCTTGGCCGAAAACTGATTGAGGTGGATGTGGGCCACGCCCCCCGGCAACATCTTCCAGGTCACACTAGGGATGTCGATGGTGGCACGGGTGATAGTGACGGTCATGGTGGTGCCGTCTTCGTGGGTGATATCGAGCACCACTTGGGTACCACCAGGGCCACGCACTTTGCGTTGGAGTTCGGTAATCGTGGCGGTGCGCATATCGACACCGTCGACTTTGGTGACGCGGTCACCCGGCAAAATCCCAGCGGCAGCAGCGGGAGAACCTTCGATGGGTGCCGCAATAATCACATAACCGTCGCGTTCACTCAGGTAGGCTCCGATGCCTTCGAAGCTCCCTTCGAGCGCTTCACGCTCGGCAGCAGCATCTTTGGGCGAGATGTAGCGGCTGTGGCCACGGTCACCAAGGCTGTCGACCATGCCACTAATCGCCCCGTCAATCATGGCGTCGGTGTCGACTGACTTGGGGTCGACATAATTCTGGCTGACGATGTCCCACGCCGTGTATAACCGCGTCAATTTGCTACATTCGGCGGCAGGTAACGAACAGGGCGTGCTCAGCTGATGCGCCACCAAATATCCTGCCCCGAGCATGACGATACTCGTGAGCAACAACAACGGCATGACAAACCAAATAGGCAAACGTAACCGTAAAATATCGCGCATAGTAATAATGTCGCTTCTCTCTAACAAACGATTTGTAATGATTCTACCAATGCCATATGAGTCTATCATTAACAATCGGTTTGTGTGTAGCAGTAGAGCCGCAGCCTGCTGCGGCTCTACTGCTACAATACGCAATGTTGTTAATTTATCCTCTCAAAGGAATATCCCCTATGGTGCAATTGACCCTCACCCAGATTGCGTCGCCGATTGGCGAATTGTTGTTGGCCTGCAACGATCACGCAGTCCACGTGCTCGATTACATTGACTACCGCGACCGTATGCATCAACTGTTGGATCATCGCTATGGGCGTGACGGCTATACTTTGGTCGAAAAACCTGACCCGCTCGAGGCCGTATCGCGCATCCAGGCCTATTTTGGCGGCGATTTAACTGCGTGCGACACATTACCTGTCGACACCGGCGGTACCCCTTTCCAACAAACCGTCTGGCTGGCCTTGCGTGACATCCCTGCCGGTACTGCCATCAGCTATGGCACCTTGGCGCAACGTATCGGTCGGCCCACTGCTAGCCGCGCCGTAGGGCGCACCAATGGTCTCAACCCCATCGCGATTATTTTGCCGTGCCACCGAGTGGTAGGCAGCAACAACGCCTTGACCGGCTATGCCGGTGGCCTGCATCGCAAAGAATGGCTGTTGCGCCACGAAGGTTGGCTGGCAATCTAGTCAGCCTAGCTGGCGATGAGCGCAGTGGCAATAATCGTGGCTACCAATCCCCAACGTTGCGGCATACTAATCGGCTCACGATTGATGAAATAGGCCAGCAACACCGTTACCCCCGGGTACAGCGACGCAAGTACCCCGGCAATATCGAGTCGTCCCGATTGGGTCGCCAAGATATACCACATCCCCGCCGCGATATCGAATCCTCCCGCCACTATCGCCAAGCCGATGCCGGCGGCGCTAGTGCGTCCGCCCGGACGGATGAGTAGCCACGGGATGGTGATGAGCAAGGCACACGAGCGACTCACGGCTAACGGCAAAAAGAGGCTATCGGTTTGCCCCAAGTACTTGAGCAACACGAAATACACCCCAAACGCCACCCCCGCCAATACCCCTTGCCACAACCCCGCAAACCGTTCGACTCGCCCCGACAGTGAATTAAGCACGATTGCCACAATCCCGATGGCCATGCCGATCAGCACCAGCGTGTGGGGTATGCCATCACTGCCGATACCATAAATGACGGGGATCACGGCGGCCAGCAAGGCTGATACCGGCGCAGTGACCGCCACATGGCCGTGGGCAATGCCGTGATAGAGGCTGGCCACCCCGATGGCGCCAACCATGCCGGCGGCGACGGCGATACCAATCAGGTCTGTAGCGAGCCACGATTCGTGGTACCACCAAGCTAGTGCCCACAAGGCGGCC
>CAISXI010000158.1 GCA_903889425.1 uncultured Roseiflexaceae bacterium
AGACATCGACGCCCTCACCCCCGCATTCGAACGCCTACGCCCCAAGGCACGCATGGCCAGCCCCCAAAGCGCCGCCACACTCCTGCAACTCATCAAATTTATTACCGGCGATCAATATATGGCCGGCAAATTAACCAAAACGCACTACGCTAACCTCAAAAAGGGCGATATCATGCTCCGCCGTACCGGTCTACTGGGCTGCAAACAATGGATGGTCGTGCCGCTCTGCAAATACTGGGCCCTCGTCTATGAACATGCCGGCCTCTATTATGGCTATTATGGTGGCAAATTACGTGTCTACGAATCCTCCAACGAAGGTGGGGTGCAGTTCAGACACATCGACACGTGGACGAAAAAAGATTTGTACGTCGGCATCCATCGTAGTCGGGTAGATGCTGCCACCATCGCCAAAAAATTCGAAGCCTTGCTGGTCAAATACGGCACCAACGGCAGAACCCCCTACAACTACAACTTACTCGACAAATACACCGACAAAGCCTTGTATTGCTCGCAACTGGTCTGGAAGTTTTATAACTCTGTAGGCGTCAATGTCGACAGCGACCACCCCTTGTATGCCGAATGGCTCAAAGTCAATTACGGGCCACTCCTGGCCGGCTATGTCAGCAAAAACGCTGTGGCCCCCGACGAAATCGGCATGTCCGCCAATATCTACCGCATGGCCGCCGGTTGGAATCCGTAAGAAAGGACATACGTATCATGAACTACCTCTATATTTTTCTGCTCTGCATACTCTGTAGTTGCAACTTGCCTATTCCCGCAAGCAAGATTCCCGCCAATCCGTTATATGTTTTTGCCGGCGAACGGGGCGTACCAGGCTTTGCACCAGCCGAAGTCGTCATGGTAGACCGGAGCACACTGCAACCAATCGGCACCCGTACGTTACTAACCTCAATGATTGATGCAGCCGTGTTCGATGGCCAGCACATTTGGTTTGGTTATATCGGTGATATTGACGTCGACATGCACAAAGTCGCCAAACTCACTCCCAATTTTACTCGTGAGCAGCAATTCGATACCTGTGTCGAGCCACGCAATGTCCACCAAGACGGTGACGCCCTGATCGTGCTCTGTACCGAAAACGGCATGATCGCCAAAGCGATGCGCATCAATCGCACCACTGGGCAAATCGAAGCCCAGACCACGATGCTCACTAAGTGGAACGACATGTATTTTCACCAAAGTGCACTGTTCCATGGCGAATTGATTATCTTTGGTGGTGGGCATTGGGGGGATTCGAGTGATTTACTGGGGCGCGAGATGCAGGTCCGCGATCCCAAAACCCTCGCCCTGATCCGTGAAATCCAATTACCCCCGACGATTATGGGCGTCGAGCATTTCATTATTGACGGCGACAATCTCTACATCCCCAATCTCGGTAGTCATCAAGCCGAACAAGAAGGCTACCCAGTCATCGACTTGTTCCGCTACCGTGCCGGTGCCACCACCGTCGAGGCCCTGCCCAATATCGACCGCGCCCCCCTCAACGGCGTGATTGTGGACAATGAATTGTATACCCTGCACAATACGTGGCCCAATTACGGCGACAAAGTACGCATCTACAAAACCAATTTGACCACGTGGAAGCAAACCCGCTGGGAATACGACAGCGATATCTGGAACAATATCAACGATATTG
>CAISXI010000159.1 GCA_903889425.1 uncultured Roseiflexaceae bacterium
AGCGAAAGCAACGTGGCGATGACGATTACGCCAGGGGGCGGCCAAGTGCTGTTCCACACCGAAGACATCGACCTCGTCACCCGCGTCATCGATGGCAAATACCCCGACATCGAACGGGTCATCCCCCAGCAATACACCACCCGCACGTTGGTCGATACCAGTGAGTTGGCCAAGGCCATCAAAGTGGCCTCGTTGTTTGCCAACGCTTCGGCCAGCATTGTGCGCTTGACCATCGAGCCCGGTGGCGATTTGGCACCCGGCCGCATCAACATTAGTGCCAATGCCGCCGAAGTGGGTAACAATAGCAGTATCGTCGATGGTATGGTGCATGGCGAAGGCAACAAAATCGCCTTGAATGTGCGCTTTTTGCAGGAAGCGATTAATGCTATCAAGACGGCGCAAATCGCCATCGAAACCCAGACCGAGCAACAACCCGCCGTCTTCCGGCCCGTAGGGGTCGACGGCTACATCCATATCGTCATGCCGATGATGGTCCGCTAGCGCATCGTGCAATCCGACGCCGGTGGCATGGGTGTGCCGCCGGCGTCTCGTCTTATTCACCGCCGCGCCCCACGCTTTTTTTACACAAAAAGGAACACCTACCATGACAGAAGTCAAACGCGCCTTGGCGATTGGTGCCCACCCCGATGATGCCGAATTTGGTGCCGGTGGCACACTGGCTCGGATGGCCCGCGAAGGCTGGGAAGTCACCTACATCGTCGTGACCAACGGCAACAAAGGCACGCACGATCGCGACCTGAGCCCCTTCCATTTGTCGGCTGCGCGCGAAATTGAACAAAAAGCGGCCCTCGATGTGCTGGGCGGCAAGTCGTGTTTGCACCTGCGCTACAACGACGGCGAGCTCGAAGCCACCGCCGCCTTGCGGCTGGAAATGTGCATGTATATCCGCATGCTCAAGCCGACCTTGGTGTTTAGCCATGACCCGTGGAAGCAGTATATGTGGCACCCCGACCACCGTGCCGTGGGCTTTGCGGTGCTCGACGGGCTGGTGTCGGCCCGCGACCATCTGTTTGTACCCGGGTTGATGCAAGTAGGCATCGATTTGTGGCGCCCCGAAGCGCTGATGCTGTGGGCGGCCGAACAACCCGACCACTTCGAAGATATTAGTAGCACCCTCGAGGTCAAAATCGCCTCGTTGCGCGAACACCATACCCAGCTCGACAACGCCAAAGGCTGGGAAGAGCGCGTGCGCGCCCGGGCCGCCGAACTGGGCGCACCCCACGGCTTTGCCGCCGCCGAAGGCTTCAAAAAAATGCCGGTGTAACAGCCCAAAAGAATCCCCCCTGCGGCACACTACGTGTCGTGGGGGGATTTTTATACTAATTCGATGTCGCTGTCGATCCAGACCACGTCGGGGCGGGTTTCTTCGATGAAGCGAAAGACCGCTTCGATTTGGTGTTGGGCGTGGTCACCACGGGTCGACACCGCCGCCACGCCGATTTGGGTGCGGCCGTGCAAATCGTGGTCGCCTACTTCGGCCACCGACACGTTGTAGCGCGCTTTGATGCGCTCGGTGAGTGATTTGACCACCGAGCGTTTTTCTTTGAGCGAAAAAACGCTGGGTAGATAGAGCGAGGCCGTGCCAATCGCCACCACCATTAGTTCCAGCTCCATTGCTCGCCCGTCGGCGCCCGTGGGGTGGTCAGCGGCAGCGTGCGCGCTTCGGCTCGCAGTGCCACAATCATGCTACGCAGGCGTTGGGTGGCTGCCATCATCAGCCACTCTTGCTTGCGGTCGTTGTCGACCTGCATGCGCTGGGCCAAGTGCCAGCTGAGGGCGATTTCGTCGCTGGGCAGCGGTTCCACCGCCACCTGTTGGGGGCTAGTGCGTTGCACTGCCCGCCAATAGCGGGCATAGACTTCGTGCAGGGCCATGGCGGCTGCTTTGGTGGCGGGGGTGACGGCATCACGGAGGGGGACGACGGTGGCCTCCAAATAAGGCAGGCGCTGGGTCAAGCCCACAATCTGCACCCGCGCGTCGCCTTCGCATTGCAAGCCAAAACGGCCATCATCAAAGACATAGTGCTCTTTGATGACGGCGACGGTGGCCACACAATGGGGCAGGTAGGCTGGGTATTCGTCGGCGTCGGTGGGGAATTGGCTTAGGTAGGCCTGCATCCTGGCCTGATCGTCGCCACTACCACAATGGCTCGCGGCGGCCTGCACCAGCACCACCCCAAAGGGTTGCTGGTGCATCAGACATTGGGCCACCATGGCGCGGTAGCGCGGCTCAAAGACGTTGAGCGTCAATGGCGCGTGGGGCAACAAGACCAGTGGTAATGGAAAGAGCGGTAGTTGCATGATGGCGTTACCAGACGCGACACACCAACCCCTTGAGGTATTCACCTTCGGGGAAGCTCAACAATACGGGATGGTCGGGGGATTGGGTGTGGCGTTCGATGATTTGCACATCGCGGTGGGCATCGATCGAGGCGCCAAAGATCACCTTTTGGAACAGGTCGGCTGACACCAAACCCGAACAGGAATAGGTCGCCAAAATCCCACCTGGGCGCAACAAGCGCAACGCCAGCAAGTTGATGTCTTTGTAGCCGTGGGTGGCCCGCTCCACTTGTGATTGTGAATGGGCGAATTTGGGTGGGTCGAGGATAATCATGTCGAAGCGGCGCTCTTGGTCGCGGTAGAGCCGCAGCAATTTAAACACGTCGGCTTCGACGATTTCGAGGGGGGTGCTAGCCGCGCCGTTGAGTTTGAAGTCGTGTTGGAGCGAATCGAGGGCCGGGGCGCTACTGTCGGCGGCCACAATCGAGGCGGCACCACCGAGGGCCATGGCCACACTAAAGCCGCCGTTATAACAAAAACAGTCCAACACTTCGGCGCCTTCGGCATAGGCCGCCAGTGACACGCGGTTCATGACTTGGTCGAGGTAGCCGCCGGTCTTTTGGCCACCGGTCAAATCGACCGTCTCGCGCAGGCCGGTGGGGTGCGTCACTACCAACGGGCCGTCGGGAGCGGTGCCCCACAACACGCCGGCGCTGGGGGTGAGGCCTTCGAGTGAGCGATTGTCGTCGTCACTGCGGTCGATGATACCTTTGGGGTGGAGCAGGTCGACCAGCACTTCGACAATCATGTCCCGGCGGGCATCCATGCCCCGCGACATCAGTTGCACGACCACATAGTCGCCATAGCGATCGACAATCAAACCAGGCAGGCCGTCGGATTCGCCGTGCACCAAGCGCATGGCGTTGGCGTCGGTATAGGCCGGCAAGCGCAAGCGCAGCTCGATGGCTTGGGCGATGCGTTGGTGAATAAACAAAATATCGATGCGCTCATTGGGTTCCCAGGTCATAATCCGACCCCGGATTTGCGAAAACTGGCTCCACAACGCGCGCGCCTGCCAAATGCCGTCGTCGCTATAGACGTCCACTTCGTCGGCGTCGACCGGTGCGCTGCGGGCAATGGCGCCCGAAAAAATCCAGGGGTGGCGGTTGCGTACCGAACGTTCGCGACCGGGTTTGAGGACAATCGATGACATACATAGTTCCTTTTATGGGCAAAACGCCCGTTCGTTTCATCATACCACGCCACACGGACTCAGACCAGATGAGGTTGCACCCAGCCGTCCGCAAACAGGCTCAACAAATTGTCGATCATGGCGGTGCGGTCGCGGTCGGCCGGCATCAAGTAGATTTCGCTCAAAATAAACAGCACGTAATCAAAATATTGGCGGTAGCTGGCTAGTTGCAGGCGGTAGGGGTCGATGGGGTAGTCGCCCACCACCTCACGGTAGCCCCGCCAAAACTCGGCGTCGTATTGAAAGACCCACAAATCGCGCTCGGGGGCGGCCAAGGCGCAATAATCCCAGTCGACCAGCATCAGGCCTTGGTGGGCCGAGCCAATCACGTTGCCGCCGGCATCGCCGTGCGTCACCACCCACGGGTGGGCTGGTTGTTGGGCATAAGCCTGCTCAAGCTCACCCAAGCGCTGGTAATAGCGGGCTGCGTCGGCGCGGTAGGGGGCCAGGCGGGCAGTCAGGGTGGTTTGCCAGGGGGCAGTGCCGTCACCGTCAAAGGCCAGGTTGAGCAGGTGTTTGAGTTGGGCATGATGGCAAAAAAACTGCACGCGCGGTAGGTGAATCGCGATCGCCGGAGTACTGTTATGGATGCGCCCAATCAAACGTCCAAAGTGGGCAGTATCGTATGTTTCGTACAACGGGGCATCCACAAAATCGCACACTGTCACCATGGCATCGGCCACCACCACATGCCATTGCCCGGTGCGGGTGGCCACGGGGTGGCTGACGGCGTCGGGCAGCAGTTGCGCCAAGGCGGCATGACCGGGCATGCTGGTGGGGATGCGGCATTTAAAAAAGGGCATGCGGGTGATTTTGACGAAATAGCGCGCACCGCTGGTACTGGTGGCGATAAACGTTTCGGCCACCAGCCCCCGGGCGGCCTCGGTGACGGCAGTCACGGCGATGGCGTAGTGCTGGTGTAATACCGTGGCGACATCAATCATCGGGGGGGCCTTTCATGTGAGTGAGGCATGCCTCGCACGAAGTCGGAAGTATAAAGTCGGAAGGAGGAAGTGCGTATCGCATCCACAGACATTCATCGGCGCACATCAATCAACAAAACATCTCCGCGTCCTCTGCGACCTCTGTGCGAGAAAAAGAAGATCTCACAATCGTACAGTTTGAGGCATGACGTCGGAAGTGCGTATCGCATCCACAAACATTCATCGGCGCACATCAATCAACAAAACATCTCCGCGTCCTCTGCGACCTCTGTGCGAGAAAAAGAAGATCTCACAATCGTACAGACGCAGCCTGCTGCGTGTTTGTGTGAGACGCAGCCTGCTGCGGCTCACACAAACAACCCAAACACCTGATTGCCAAACATCCGCCCATGGGGCGTCAGCCGCAAGCCCACGTCACTGACTTCCAGCAATCCTTGCACTTGGGCGGTGGCAATGGCGGCGGCATGTACCTGACGCACATCGACCCCGCAGCGATCGCTGATATGCGCAAAGCTGATGCCGTCGTTGAGGCGCAAGCCCATCATCATCGTTTCGGCCAGCATATCAGCCGCCGTCAATGCAGTCGTCTCGCGGATAGGCGAATTCAATACGCCGGCCTTGGCGATATAGTCATCGATGCCCAAAATATCGACGTAGCGATGCCCCGCCACATGGCCGTGGGCACCGGCCCCTGCGGCGTGATAGTCGGCATTCAACCAATACGCCACATTATGCAAACCAGCATGGCGAGGCAAGCCACCCACGCCGGCAGTGCCACGGGCCCAATTCGAAATTTCGTATTGGTGGTAGCCTTGGGCAGCCAAGAACTCCATGGTGTGCTCATACATTTGGCCGGTCACATCATCGTCGGGCACGCTCCAGCGTCCACCCATCACTTGGGCATACAAGGGAGTGCTTTCTTCGAGGATAAGTGAGTAGATGGCGAAATGATCGACATCCCAGGTGACTGCTTCGGCCAAGGTATCTTGCCAATCAGTGGTTGTTTGGCCGGGCAACCCAAAGATAAAGTCGAGATTAACCGAATCAAAGCCCACCTTTCGGGCATCTTCGTAGCTGGCGCGGGCGTCGGCGGCACTATGGATGCGTCCCAGCATGCGCAGCATCGGGTCGCTCAGGCTTTGGACGCCCATGCTGATGCGATTAACGCCGAGGCTACGCAAGTCGCGTAAGTAATCACGCCCCAGCACGGTACCCGGGTTGCATTCGACGGTAATTTCGGCGCCGGCAAAGGGCACCACCGCTGCGGCGGCTTCCAGCACTTGAGCCATCTGGTCGATGGGCAGCATGCTAGGCGTGCCGCCACCGAGAAAGATAGTGGGGGGCAAATCACCGCGCATCAGTGGATGTGCACCGGTAGGCACCGCCGGGGCGGCGGGCATGCGGGGCAAGGCGCGCAATTCGTTGCAGAGGGCATTGACATAGGCCGCCATGCGATCTTCCATGTTGGCATAGGTATTGAAGTCACAATAGGCACAGCGCCGGTGAC
>CAISXI010000160.1 GCA_903889425.1 uncultured Roseiflexaceae bacterium
ACGATCATTGGCTACCACAGTACGATTTTGTGCCACGAGTTTTTGCGGCACGAATGGCGCCGGGGTCCGGTGGTGATTGGTCGTGACGTGATGATTGGTGCCAATACCACGGTATTGCCGGGAGTGGTGATTGGTGACGGCGCCACCATATCGGCTGGAAGTTTGGTGAATCGTGATGTGCCAGCTGGAGCAATCGTCGGTGGTGTGCCGATTCGCCTGATTACCACGCAGAAAGAAGATCCTGCATGAGTCAGTTTTGGCAATTTAGTGAAGTCGTTTTGCGGCGATTATTTGAGATAATCACGGGGATTCCGCTGATTTTTTGGGCGTGTGTCTTTTTTGATGTGTTGGGCTTTGTGATTGGCACGGTTATCTGGTATGGCCCGCAGTTGCAACGGGCACCCTTTTGGGCGTGGCTGTTTATCCCGGATTGTCCATTAGCAGCCTTGCTGGCGATTATCGCGTACCTGCGCTTGCGCTACGGCTATGCCCCCGATTGGTTTACGGCGCTCGCAAGTGTGTCGTGCATCAAATACGGCATTTGGACGGTGATTTTTTGGGGTACCAAGTGGGCTGCCACAGGCGAATACTTGCCAATCGAAATTGGCTTGGTCCTCGTGCATCTCGCCTTGATGTTCCAAGGGGTCTTGTTGTGGCCTGCGTTGACGGCCGTACCCGTGCCGATGCGCCTGATGGCGGTGGCATGGTTGGCGTTGTCGGTCTATGTCGACTATGGGTATGGCTTCCATCCGGCCCTTGATCCATCGATTACCCCGATGCAGGCAGGGAGTTGGGCTGCGGGCTTGACGGTATTGTTGGGGATTGCGATGGCATTGCTCGTCTACCGACCGACGCCACCGCCGACTGCTATCGGGGCGTAATTGTACGGTGTCGTGATTGCTACTTGACGCATCAGTCTAACTGAGCCACGGCTCTGTGAGGCTGATGCGTTGTTCTTGGCAATCGATTTGCATGGTGATACCAAGCGGGACGATAAATTGGGGATCGGTATGGCCGATGTCGACGTTGGTGACGATGGGGATGGTGGTGGCGCCGAATTCATCACGGATGACCTGCAACACCGCCACATCGAGAGAGATTTGTTCACCCAACGTGTAATCACGGGCGCGGCCAATGAGCACCCCCGCCACTTTGTGAAAAACGTCTTGGATGCCGTAGCTCCGTAGCCAGCGAGTGACATCGGTGATACTTGGTTTTTCTTCGGATGTTTCGAGAAATAATATTTTGCCCTGCCAAAAATCAGCAGTGGGCCAATAGGGAGAACCCTTGAGCCACTCTAATACTTCGATACAGCCACCAAATGTTTCACCGTGATGAATTCCATTCCCTTGTAAAAACTGCCAGCCACGGCTGAACTGCAATGGCTTGAGTGCGGCTCCATAGCTGGGGTCGCTCCAATCACGATAGCCATCACTATAGTGTGAATAGGATTTGTAGGTCAGTGATGATTTGTGGGCAAACAGCATATCGTGGATGTGGGCGCGGTGGCGTTGCGGGAATTTACTGAGTTGGGCGATGCCGGCCATCACACTTGGCCCATGGAAGGTGACCATCCCTGCCAATAAATGGGCATAGACCAGTAAGGTGGTGGTATCAGAAAATCCAATCAGGATTTTGGGGTTGGCGGCGATGAGTTGTTTGTTGAGGTGCGGCAACAACAGCACGCTGTCGTCGCCACCAATTGATGCCCAAATCGCCGCCACGGAGTCATCGCCAAAGGCGCTATTGACATCGTGGGCGCGCAAGGCGGGTTGGCGGGCGAGTTCGGCGGCTGGCAGGCGGGTTGAGGGGTATTCTTTGGTACGCAAACCCCAGCCGTGCAAGATATGGAGCCCAGCCTCGAATATGTGGGGGAACTCACTAGGACCACCCCATGATGGTGAAATCACGGCGACGGTGTCACCTGGAGTTAATGCGCGTGGTTTGTGGTATTTAGTAGGCATACATTCCCTCGCATAATGCACAACGCCCCGTTGCATTATTACAGCAACGGGACGATGCGCCAATTGGCGGGAAGGGAGAGATTCGAACTCTCGAGGGCTCTCACCCTACTCGTGTTCGAGACGAGCACGTTCAACCGCTCCGCCACCTTCCCTGATTGTGAAAAGCGACTGACGCGTATGGCATCAGCCGCTTTTGTACTGGTGACTCTGGTGCGACTCGAACGCACGGCCTCTTCCTCCGCAGGGAAGCGCTCTAATCCACTGAGCTACAAAGTCACAACGGAGTAAACTTTAACATGCTTTTTGAAAAAATGCAAATCGAGTTTTGAAAAGTGCTCCCAACATCATTCCATGCCGGTTGCCCATACCGTCCAGCGCACGAGGTTGGGGCCTTCGCGGCTCCGTGCCTCCGCGTGAAACGAAGCGCATCTCGCATCGATCGAACATGTGGCTATCCGTAAAAACTTCATATCACCATGCGTTGCATGGTGGAGACGCAGTACGACGCAGCGTGCTGCGGCTCGACTGCGTCTCTACAATTTCACACTTCCTACTTCA
>CAISXI010000161.1 GCA_903889425.1 uncultured Roseiflexaceae bacterium
CATAAAAGAACGCCAGACCAGGAGTCATCAACATTACTAATGCTGATGAAATGAGTACCCATGTGGTATCTGCACCGTTAATAGCATCCATGGTAATTCCTCCTAATACAATAATGCTATATGTGAAACACCGCTTTTTGGAGATGGGAATACCCATCGCTGAGGTGTTTTGACATAACTGGGCTACAGTATGCGTCATTGCACACGCGACAAGGATAGTTTTTTATGACGTACAGGAGTGTGGTAAGTGGGGGGGGCTGTGGTGTGGACATGCCACACCACAGGAGGAATTGAAGCGAATTAGGCGTCGTAGTACATGAAGAATTCGTAGGGGTGGGGGCGCAATGCAATGGCAACCACGTCCTTTGAACGCTTGATGTCGATGTATGACTCGATCAAGTCTTTGCTAAAGACGCCACCACGGAGCAAGAACTCGTGGTCGTCTTCGAGGGCGGTCAAGGCATCGGCCAAGCTCCCGGGGGTACTTTGGATGTGTGACTTTTCTTCGGCTGAGAGCTCGTAGATGTCGACATTCAACGGTGCGGGTGGCTCGATCTTGTTTTGGATGCCGTCGAGACCGGCCATCATCATGGCTGCAAAGGCCAAGTATGGGTTTGCGGTCGGGTCGGGGAAGCGCACTTCGACGCGACGGGCCTTGGGGGAGTTGGAATAGGTGGGGATACGGATGGCCGCTGAGCGGTTGCGTACCGAGTAAACCAAGTTGATGGGGGCTTCGAAGCCGGGCACCAAACGGCGGTAGCTGTTGGTGGTAGGGGCACAAATTGCCAACAATGCGGCGGCGTGCTTGAGGATACCACCGATGTACCAGCGGGCGGTGTCTGACAACAAGGCATAACCGTCGGCATCGAAGAACAACGGATTGCCGTCTTTCCACAAGCTTTGGTGCACGTGCATACCGCTGCCGTTATCGCCAAACAATGGTTTGGGCATAAAGGTCGCCGAGTAGCCGTGCTCTTTGGCGGTGGTGCGGACCACATATTTGTACTTCTGGAGCTGGTCGGCCATGGTCAACAACGTATCGAAGCGCATGTCGATTTCGCATTGGCCAGCGGTAGCGACTTCGTGATGGTGCAATTCAATGTCGATGCCGATGTTAGCCATCTTCATGATCATCTCGGAGCGGATGTCTTGCAAGGTGTCGGTGGGCGGAACGGGGAAGTAGCCTTCCTTGTAGCGCACGCGATAGCCCTTGTTGCCGCCTTCTTCTTCTTTGCCACTGTTCCAGATGCCTTCGGGGCTATCGAGGAAGTAGTAGCCTGAGTTGGCGGTCTGGTTGAAGCGCACATCGCTGAACATGAAGAATTCGGCTTCGGGACCGAAGTATGCGGTGTCGGCGATACCGGTGCTCTTGAGATAGGCCTCTGCTTTGCGGGCCACATAGCGTGGGTCGCGTGAGTAGGGCTGACGCGCAAGCGGGTCGATGATGTCACAGATAAGCACCAAGGTGGGGATTTTGCAGTAGGGGTCGATGAAGGCGGTACTGGGGTCGGGCATCATCAACATGTCGCTCTCGTGGATGGCTTGGAAGCCTTTGATGGATGAACCGTCAAAGCCCAAACCTTCATTGATCATGTCTTCGCTGAGGCGTGATGCCGGCAACGAATAGTGCTGCCAACCACCAAACAAGTCGGTGAAGCGCGTGTCGACAATTTGGATGTTCTTGTCTTTGATGAGCTGCAATACTGCTTTTGCGTCCATTGCCATGTGCAATCTCCTCTTGTGTGAATAGCCCTTGTGGGGGGGATCTGATGACCTCGTTGCCTCTGTGCAACACTTACTGCGCCATTGAGCAAGTATCTTTCAATGCATTTAGTATAAAAGAAACAAAAAGCAGTCGAAAGGGACGTTACATACGAAATCAATAAAGGCTTATTGTGCAAAATATACAAACGAAAATAGGCAGGAAGTACAAATGATTCTTACGAGGAAAACTTTCGAATTTTTTAAAAAAATATGCCGGATTGGTTTCTCGTAAAAACTGTGCAAAGCGAATTTCCCGTTAATAACGACAGAAATCCACGGCCAAGGGCAGCACCGTACCATCTGTGACAGTGCGTATTCACGACGCGCTGTTGTTGTTTTTGATAAAAAAAGGAGATGGCTAGGGTGAAGTGCTGATGTCATCGATGTAAAGGGTGCCATTACTGCCCCAGCCATCGGGTTCATCGTCGAGGACGATAGCCTCGATGGTGATGGGCTCACGCAGGATGCCATCGCCGGCACCGATGCGATCCCACGGGGCAAATTGGGGTGGCAGATTGGCGTGGATTTGATGCCAGCCGGTGGCACCGACGGGTGCCACGGCCAGTTGTACGATGGCACCGTCACTGCCTTTGAGCCAGAGCTTGAGGAGGTTGCTACTGTTGTCGCCATAGACCCACACCGAAATAGTGCGACTATGGCGCGGTAACGGCAACGGGCGGCGCTGGCGGAAGACGACATAACGGTTGGCGCCGACGGGGAAGGAATAGTCTAGTGCCATGGCAAAGCTGCCGCTTTTGACGATGTGGCGACTTTGCTCAAAGGTGCCGTAGGGTTCGTCGCCGCGAATCCAGACCCCGGGCTGGCCTTCAAACGACGTTATCGGTGTGGATGGCGGTGGTGATGGTGCCACGCTAGATGGTGCGGTTGCTACTGTGCGAAAGGCCTGCCAAGCGGTTTTTTTGGGGGTAAAGTCGTCACTGCCATTGCCCCAGCTAATTAAGCCATAGGGGTTGTGGGCTTCGTCTTTGAGGGCATACCAAAAAACGACGTCGACGCCGGACTGCCAGAGCAGCGGAATCCCGGTACGTAAATTGATGGCTTGTTGGTTGGCATCGACGATTCCGGTGGCATCAAGGTCACTCGGTCCACTGCTCCAGCCTACTTCGGTGGCCCAGACAGGGCGGCGGCCGTAGCGGGCAAAGAGGGGGGTGAGCATGTCGATGGCGGTGGCTAACCCCGAATAATCGGGATGTAACGGATTGACATATGGGTGGATGGCGATAATGCTGACGTCATTCCAGAGGCCGGCTTGGGCGGCTTGCCGCAAAAACGCCGGCGCAAAGGGATTGACCCCGGCGGCCACAATGATGGCTTCGGGGGCGACCTGTGCGATGGCGCGGGCGGTGAGGTGGACGAGTTTGGCGTAGGCGACGGGATCGGGGCTCGGCCGCCAGAAGTAGGGATTGTCAGGTTCGTTCCAGATTTGCCAGTAGCGGATTTGGGTGCGGTAGCGTTGTACGGTGCGGGCTGCCCATTGCGCAAACAACACCGGATCGGGGGCGGCAAATGAATAGTCGTAGGGGTCGTCAGTGATGTCGGGGGTGGCCCAGCCGGGAGGGTGCCCTAGGACTCCTAGGATGGAGTGGTTGGGGGCGAGTGCGGTAAAGGTTTGGTCATAGAAATCCCAGTTGGTGGCGTGGGGGGTGCGTTGGACGCGATACCAGTGGATATCTTCGCGGACCCAAGTCGTACCGCTCGCATTGATGGTTGCGACGCCGGTGGGGATTGAGGTGACGAAATGCAGGCGGGTGGCGAGGTGACTATTGATACCGAGTTGTGGGGTAGCTGTGGCGCGCAATACGGGGGTAATCGGGGGGATGACAGGAGTCATCTGCAGGGAGAGCGATATTATCCAGAGTAGGCAACTCCAGAGGCGCCAAACGTGGTTAAGGCGTTGGTACATACATACTCTGTGGTTGGCTCTGGGATTGCCAGGTGCCTGCGACATCATGAGCCGTGCTCGGTGGGATGGTAATAGTACCGGCATTGGTTATTTTGATGCGGTAGTGGCACTTCATGATGGTCGGCGATGTGGTAGCGCTATAGAGCGTAAGTACGGCATTGTCTATGATGACATGGCTGTCACGGGGCGGCGTAAGTGAGATGATTTCGCCAATAGTAGGGAGAGGTTCTTGGATTGTGAGGTAGGGGATTGGCGCAAACGTGATGATTTCGAGTTCGACATCGATGATATCGCCGACGCGCAGCGGTATATCAGCAGTGAGTGTTTGTCCGTCGGCCATGGTGTAACGCCGTAGTATGCGTACCGTATCACTATCGATGGGGTGTGGTTGGGCATGCGTAATCCCCACCAACACCGGGGCATTGCTGGTAATGGTGACATCTTCGTTGAGGGCGATACCGGGTGATACAGAATTGTTTTGATTGAGATGCCCATGTTGATCGAGGATGGTGATTTGTTGATGCCCGTCAAGTGTCTGGAATAGCGTGTCACGCATAGACCACATGCGGGCATTGGTGATAATGTCACCCCAGCCATCACTGCCACGCCTACTCAACAGCATTGATTGAATTTGATTGGTGATACTCGTACTCACTGACGTGCGTAGTGTTGCTTGCAGAATCAAGGCATTGACACTATCGCTACTATGAAATCCTGCGGTGGCAGGGTCAGGGTGCCAGGTCAGTCCACGAGGGGTACTATGGCTACGAGATAGGAGTTCGTTGAGTAATGCGGGCATGGCGTAGGCCTGGTCGTGCGGAAGTACGAGTAATAACGCGGCTAGTCCTTCGTTGCCTAACACTGCGGGATTGGCGCACAAGCGAGTAAATACCGTAGTATCATTCCACCCTGTTTGGGTCAAGGCGCGTACGATAAGGGCATGGATGGTGGCGGGGAGTTGGGGGTTATCGACTTGTTGCTGCAGGTAGGTGATGGCCGATTGATAGGTTGGCGGTGGAATCCCGGCACTAGCCAACGCACTCACGACATCGGTGGTGATTAATGGGTCGGGGGGCATGCTATTTCCCCAGCCCCAGCCACCCGCTGGGGATTGGATGAGCATGAGGCGGGTGCGTAATTGATTTCGTTCGGTGGGTGAATCACTGAGCCAGAGGCGATAGGCAAGGTGACTGGGATTGTTGGGGTCATAGGGTTCGTTCATCATGGCCCGGAATAACGCATCACGTTGGGAAATAATATCAAATACGGGTATTGAATTGTCAGTATTGATGATGGTTTTCCCTTGGAGCATAAATCCATCTCGTGTGGTATGGGTAAGTGGCACGGTTACCAGCGGTTGCCAACTGACACGGGCGCCACCACTACTTGATAGTATCAGCTGCGGATGCAATGTGGTTATTTTGGCGTGCCAATACTGTGTATTGACACCATTTGCATCACTTACTAGGGTGTTATCGCCGGGAATTCCGCTCAATGTCATGCCTGTACTCGTAATGGTGAGGGTGGATTGGGATGTCGGTACTGCGTCAGTGAGGGTGACGGCGATGACAACGTCATCACCAATCCGACTTGTGGTCGGTGCATTGATGCTGAGCTGTTGATTACGGATGATAGGGAGTACCACCTGATCGCTACGCACACAAGCCGGATTGTGTTGGAGTAAATCAACGATGAATGTGGTTGATTGATTATCATCAGCGAGATTGAGGGTAACGACGCCAGTGGCATCGCTGCGTAACGCGGGGTACCATGCCCATAGTTTGCCATCAATGGGGCGTTGCACCCGGATGGCGACGGTGCTGTGAGGGGTAGTTGTAAGGGTGAGAGGAATTGTCCCGTGTGTGATGGCTTGGTGTTGGACGGTGGTGGGGATGCACGCTAGGGTATTGACGGCGGATGTGTATTGGCGGAGTGGCCCGGTCGCTGTTTGGGCGGCGATGGTGAGCATCGTGGTTGAGATTGGTATGGTTGTAGAAATGATGCCGTTTTGGATGGGAGCCCATGTCGCATGGACGCCACTGGTATCGGCTTGGGCGATAAGAATAGTTGGGTGTGTACTTTCGCCATAAAAAAAGCGCATCACGTCATTGCTATAGATGATTGGCAACTCGGGGACAAGCAATGGCGTGGTGGGTACGGTGCCAACGGTGAACGACTGTTGGTGTTCGAGTGCACCATCAGTGGCGGTAATCAGCCATTGCCCTTGGGGGATGGCTAATTCGAGTGCCACATGTCCTTGGGTATCGCTGGTGACGGTGCGGCGGATGGCCACGTAGCCTTTGTTGTTTTTGACGGCTAATTTGATGGGGCGGACAAGGTTTTGGTTATTGGGATCATCGATTTGCAAATGTACGGTGCTGTATTTGCCGGATTGAACCCATTGCTGAGGCGTATCGATACGGAGTGTGCGTTGGCGTGTAGGGGGGATAATCGTCACCACACTTTCACCGTGGGCATGTGCCACGATGGTGAATGGCGTGTCAGCGGTGGTACTGATTTGAAATTCCCCATTGACGTTACTTGTGGTGGTGCCGGTCAGGGTGTTTTGGTGCCAATAAATGAGTGCATTGGCAATCGGTTGCATGGCATTATCGGTAATTGTGCCAGCATAGGCACCATTTGACGTCAGGTATTGTTGATGAATAACAAGATGGGGGCTGAGCGGTGGATGAATGATGATTGCAGGGGCATTGACGATATCATCACCGCATACGGTGTAGATGCCAAAGGCGATGTTGCTGGGAATAGTGATGATTGCCTGCGTGGCGGTTTGGTGTTGGGCAAAGGTCATGGTTTGGGTCTGTATTTGCATGCCGGTGGTATCACAGAGCGAAATTTGGCTGCTGCGTAGTGGGAGTGTGTCGTCGATACGGGCGGCAGTAATATCAATTTGGCTACCGATTACAGCGGTGGTGTGGTTACTAATCACATGAATTGGCGCTGATTGCATCGATGGCTGGGTGATGGTAACGACTGCCGCATCAGGTGGATTGCTATCATCGAGTACGACAAATTTTGTCCCTTGGGAATGGGGGCGACTTACCCAAATACCGTCTGCATCGCTTTGGGCTTGTTCGATTAATTGCCCGTCTTGGAATAATGTAATTGTTGGGGGAATGTCTGACTGGGTAGTGCGTGTGCCAGCGATTATTTTGTCACCGAGGGTAATGATATTTAGGGTGCTTGGCAATATGCGCATGATACGGATATCACTACTGCCATTATCACCAAGTCCGATTGCTAAGAGATAGCGGCTTGGTGGTGTTTGCCAAATCTGTGCGGGAACACTAAATCGTTGTAGCGGTTGGGGATTGGTAATGGTTTGGGTATCGAGTAGGGGTAAATCATAGCGCTCGGGGTCGAGTTGTTGCAGGGTTAGATTGTCCATGCCGAGGACTCGAATCAGCATCGCTGGGGGCAACGCATAGAGTTGCAGGTCAAGTACATTGGTATTTTGACTATCGATAACGATACCTGTTTTGGGAGTGAATGGAACGATACTGCCCGGCGACCCCGGCAGTATGAGGTGTGATATCGTCGTGTCTATCTGGAGCTGACTGCTAATCGTCGTACTCAGGGTAATCCCCGTACTACTACGTAAATTAGAGTCAATGGTAATGATGGGTTGCGTATTGGCTGGCCAAAGCGCCAGCAACCGAATATCACGACCATTACTGGTTATTTTGGCGGGATAGAGCGGTGGTGGGGTAAGGCTGACGGCATCGGTAATGGTCTGCGTATCAATGTCTGTATTAAACACAAAACGGACATCTTGGTTTGGTGCGAGTATTTGACCGTCCCCAGGGCTACGGGCAATTAAGCGGAGTGCAGGGGTGGTAGTAAAGCGAATATGTTGGTAGGCGAGGGTAGTGGCTGCGCCACCGATTTGGATCTGATAGGTGGTGTCGATTTGCCATTGTGGCTGAGGGGTGATAATCACATTGATGCTATCGTTGTCGCTTGCGACAATATCAATACGCGTAGGTGTGGCGGGTGCGAGGGCAATAGACGCACGTAACAGTTGGGCATCGACTACTCCGGTTACCTTGAAGGTAATGGGGGTGGTCAGCGCGACGTTTTGGCTATTATTTGCCGGAATAACTTGATCAATGCGGGTTGCGATGGTATGGAATTGCCAAGTGAGTGGCGTGCTAAGTTGCTGCCCTTTGATATCGAGGAGGTGTGGCGTATTGGTAATGGTATACCTACTATCGGCGCGCCAATGATCTGGGCGAAACATGAGCGTCGTCTGGTCTAGCCACTGTACCGTCCCACTAATGGGAGGGGTGATTTGCAAGAGGGTATTTGGAATGGTTTGTGCGATTTGGTGTTGGGCAACCATTGGTTGTGAAAATCGGATTACTGCAAACGTGCCCAATGCCACGTCATGGCTTTGATCCGCAGGAATCAGGGTTTGGATATGCAAGCCGGGTGTCGTCGTAAATTGCATATTCCAGGCAAGGTCTATGCCACCATCGCCAGGGGAGGCTGGGGTAATCGTGAGTGTATAGCGCGTATCTGGTTGCCAAGGGGTTAACGGGGTTAGTGTGAGGGTCGTGTTATTTGTGTCCCACGTCGCGCGGTATTCGTGGTGTGGCGCTATTTGCAGGGCTGGGGTGAGTGTACGAGGGTCGACATTTCGGCTAAATACGAGGGTAATCGCTTGGTTGATGGCGATGTTATGCGTAGCGCGCGGTTGGGTTACCGTAATACCAAGCGGTGGAATATGCCATAATGTGTGTATCCCGTACCATACCGTAAGTATGATAGGAATAACCACAATCACCACCAGGAGCGTCATCCAAAAACGTCGCAAGTGGTATATGATGCGCATGAGTATGCGTTGTCGTTGCGGGGATAGTTGTTGCATGATTTCTTGGCTCGATTATAGCACGGAGGTATATGCATCGCATAGCCTATGACTACCCAATTAACACCACAACTTCTGCTGCAAGCCTATAGTACCGGTCACTTCCCAATGGACAACAACGGCCGGATTGCCTGGTATAACCCCAACCCACGGGGAATTATTCCTATTGACGAACATTTTTATGTGCCATCACGCTTGGCGCGTACGTACCGTTCACAGCGCTATACCGTGACGAGCGATCAGGCATTTAGTGCGGTGATGCAGGCCTGTGCCTTGCCGCGCCCCGAATCACCAGGGAGCTGGATTTCGTCTGAATTTGTGGCTGTGTATACGCAACTACACCAGCTCGGCTACGCCCATAGTGTCGAAACGTGGCTTGATGGCGAATTGGTGGGGGGATTATATGGTGTGGCACTTGGGGGACTGTTTGCCGGCGAAAGTATGTTTAGTCTTGTCCGTGACGCCAGCAAAGTTGCCTTGATTGCCTTGGTCGACCGCTTACGGCGGGGCGGATTTGTAATCCTCGATACCCAGTGGGTGACACCGCATTTGGCGCAATTTGGTGCGTTTTGGATGCCGCAAGCACAGTATCTGCATCTATTACCGCAGACGATTCAACGCCCGACCCAATGGATTCGTGAGCTCTAAATACAAAGATTGATAGATAGAAATCAAACTGCACAACGCATCGATAACGCGTGCGGTGGTTTTGTCGCTTATGAAAAAACACCGTGTATTTTGCCAGCGTAATCGCTGCATATACACCGCGACAGCGGTGGCATGGGTTAATTTCTAATAAGTATGGGGATTATTTGGCGAATAGTATCGGCGGGAATGGCATAGCCGATGCCTTCGAAGCTGCCACTACTACTTTGGATGGCGGTGGTAATCCCGAGCACCGCCCCATTAACGTCAATCAGAACACCTCCCGAGCTGCCCGGATTTACGGCGGCATCTATTTGGAGGATATTGGTATCAGGATTGCCATCGAGGGTGCGCCCCACCGCACTAATCGTGCCGAGGGTCATGGTGTTTCGCAACCCGAGTGGATTACCGATGGTCATTACCCACATGCCCGTCATGGGGGTGCGTTGACTGAGCTGCAGTGGGGCAATATCGACGGGTTGTGATAAGGCGAGCACTGCCAAATCGCTAGCTTCGTCACGCCCAATCACCGTCGCAGAAATTTCGCTATTATTGCCAAACCGCACGAGGTAATCATTGCGCGCACTGACCACATGGGCGTTGGTGACGACATGACCTTGATCATCATACAAAAAACCACTGCCTTGGGATATCAACATATCCCGTGGTGCATCGCCAGGGTGAATAGCGGGATGACTAAAGGTGATGTCGATACTGGCTACTGCGGGTACTGTTTGTTGGAAAATTCGCATCGTTTGTGATTCAATCGCGGCCAGCGGTGCTGCCGCAGTCGCATCGAGTAGCGTCACCGCTGCCCGGGTGGGGAAGGGGGTGCGTGGTAAGCGTTCACGGACCGCAGTTGGAGCGGCTGGGATCTCTGTGGCACTAGTGAAATCGAATTGACTACCAACGGAGCTCTGGCGATAACTACAGCCCACCAGCAATAGCAGTAATCCCAGTACCCAGAAGTTGCGTTGGTTTTTTACCATAGATTTGCCAATGCAGCGTCAATTGTGGGGTGGCGAAAGGGAAATTCGGCATCAGCCAGCCGGGTTGACGTGACAGATTGCCCGCCTATCAGCAGCGCATCAGCCATTTCGCCAAACAATAACTGCAACGCAAATTGCGGCACCGGCATCCATGATGGTCGATTGAGGCGCTGCGCAATGGCGCTACTGAGGGTGCGATTGCTGACGGGGTGTGGGGCACAGGCGTTGTAGACGCCGGTGGCGTGATCGTTATCAATCGCCCAGAGCAATAATTGCACCATGTCGGTGATGTGAATCCACGAAATCATTTGGGTGCCGGGCAGTACCGGGCCGCCCACAAAAAACCGAAACGGCAAGGCCATCAAGGGCAATGCCCCACTAGTGCTATCCAGGACTACACCAGTGCGGAGAATTACACTGCGCATGCCAAGGGTGGCAGCAGGGGCAGCGGCTGATTCCCAATCAACACATAATTTTGCCAAAAAATCAATGCCTGCCGGGGCTGTTTCGGTGGTTGCAATGGCATTAATGCCATAATATCCTGCGCCTGATGACGAAATGAACGTGGTTGGTTTGTGGGGCATCTGTGCCACTGCCGCCAACAATTGTTGGGTGGATGCGACGCGACTGGTGGTGAGGAGCTGTTTGTAGGCTGGTGTCCAGCGGGTGCCGGCGATTGAGGCACCGACCAAATTGACGATGGTGTCACAGTCTGCAAGTGCAGTCGCGGTGGCCTGGGAATCACGTGGATTCCATAGGATGCGTTGTGCGGCTGCCGGCAGTGTGCCTTGGTGTTGTGGATTGCGGGTAAAGGCAACCACGTGGTCACCACGGCCGATGAGCGCATGGCTCAAGGCGCTGCCGATGAGACCGCTTGCTCCGGTGATGGCGATATGTCGTGGCATGCAAACTCCGTTTTTTAGGGGGGTGGCACAATAATCGAGGGTATAACAATACGCTTATTATATGATACGAAACAGGTATTATTGTGGTGACGGTGTGATAACGAGACCAGGCCACAACGAACAAAAAAACAGGCCAGCGGTAGACCCTGCGATGGCGCCATTGAGCAACAATACTTCGTAGCTCGCAGTGGGCCAGTAGTGGATTTCGAGCCACCACAAGCCAAAGGGAATGGCTGCAGTGACGAGCCGGATCGCCCAGTGCCAACCAAACCACCGGGGCAGTGATTGGTGGCGTTGCCCCAACTGTACGTCAAACCACGCCAGCCACAAGCCGATGGTGGCGCCCCAGCAACGGGTACAGACGGCCATCGGGGCGCCGAGTAATTCATACGACTTGGCTGGTGTGGGGCAGACATAGGTGCTGAGCAGGTCACGGGCCAACCAACCAAGGTCGGTCATGATTGGTAAACCGGTGGCGATAAACAGGGCTGCGGCGGGTGGACCAAAAAAAAGCACCACCAGGAATACACGATACGGCCAGGTAGGCCATGAGCGTTGTGACATCGTCGTCATCATTGGAAATCTCGTTTGAGGCGTTGGCGAGCCTGCCAGAGTAAGCCGATTTTTTGCCAAAACGGCACAAAGGCCCGCTTGCTAAATACATCGTAATCATGCTGGTGGATGCTATCGAGGATGCCACGATAAATTGTTGCGGCAGCCGCAATGGCGAGGCTACTGTCGGGGTTGAGCAAACCAATCCCCGGCCAAGATTCTTCGTACAAGGCATGGGCGCGGGCACTTTGGAAGCGCATCAAGGCTTTGAAGCGCGGGCTCCGTTGGTGGGCAAATATTTCGGCTTCATCAACCCCAAAGGCCACTAAATCTTCTTGGGGGATGTAGATGCGCCCGCGCCCGGCGTCTTCGCCGATGTCACGCAAGATATTGGTGAGCTGGAGCGCGACGCCTAATTTGACGGCATAATCGACGGCTTCTTCGACGTGACCAATGATTTGCATCGAAATCAATCCAACGACGGAGGCGACCCGATAGCAATACATCCACAAATCTGCAAAGGTGGCGTAGCGTGTCACGGTGAGATCCATGGCAATACCAGCTAATAATTCGTCGATAAGTTCTTGCGAAATATTGTAGCGGGCGACGGTGTCGTGCCAGGCAATCAAGACTGGGTTGTCGTGGGGTGTGGCGCGATGATGCACTAAATTGACCCAATGTGCGAGGGCATGGGGGGCGGAGCCGGCTGCAGCTTGGTCGACGATATCGTCACTCGTACGACAAAACGCATAGAGTGCGCGGATTGCTTGTCGTTTGGCTGGAGGGAGTAATTCTGTACTTAAATAAAAACTTTTGGAGTGGTGGCGGGTTATTGCAACACACGTGGCATAGGCGGCTTCGCGTTCTGCATCGGTAATTGTATGATAATCATTGGCGACCCGTGAATGATCGCTATGGTCAATAAAACGTTTTAGGCTATCTAATAAGGCTGTTGCATCGCCAGCGGGCGGACGCAACACGGTTTCGGTATGTTGTGTTAACATAATATCTCTTTCGCCGGGGCGTATAGCATTAACCAGCATAGACCAAAATTACACACAACTAGACATGCGTGTTGTGGTGAATAGTGAATATATGCAGATATCAGAATATGACAATGATAGCATAATATCAAGATTATTTGGTGTAATGCAGAAAATAAAAATCCCACAAATATTCTACATTACATTTGCAGACAGTAAATATAGGGAAGAAGTAAATTCCCCGTAGCGCAACATCATAGATGATGCGCTACGGGGAGGCTCGCAGTATGGTTTTAGGTTGACCGCGCTAATAGCGTCGCCACGTTTTCTGTCAATTCACGGGCATCGTGTCCCAGAAAGTGCCCCGGTATGGTGGTGCGTAATGTCGGTTCAATATTGAAAATTCGGCCACCATACCCGAAACGAACCTGCGGGTGTGTCTTGTGGATAGCGACGGCGACTTCTAGGAGTGAATGTGCGGCATCAACGGTGGTAGCAGACAAACAGACCATGTCTGGGTGTACTTTGGTGATGGTTTCGAGCAAATCACTCAACGGGACGCGGGCACCAAGGTAGATGACCTTCCAGCCCCGCCGTACCAAAAAGAGGCTGGCAAACAAAATACCCATGTCGTGGGGCTCATTGGGGGCACAGCCCACGATAATCGTCTCGCGGGTTGCAACGGTCTCAAAGATATTAATCAAGCTGGCGAGTTTGCGGCGCATAAACTCAGTGGCAAAATGCTCCGAAGCGATGTTGATTTCGCCACGATGCCAGCGTTCGCCGATTTCGACCATGACTGGCTGAATGAGCTCTAATAGCACTTGTTCGAATGGATGGAGCGAAAAAGCCTCGCTTAATAAGCGATCGGAGGCACCCGCATCAAAACTAGTAAGTGTACGGGTTAGTTCTTGGACTAATTGGTCGAGTCCACGGGTGATATTGGCGACGGGGAGCGTTTCTTCGTCCTCGAGCACATTGCTGAGCAACATCACGGCATGGCTGATATTCATGCCTTCGGCGGTGCGATCACGCAACCAGCGGATTATCGCGATGTCACGCTCGGAATACAAGCGATGCCCACCTTGAGTGCGTTGGGGACATGGCACACCGTAGCGCCGTTCCCAGGCCCGGAAAGTATCTGGTGGCACGGAAGTCTCGAGCGCCACCGCCTTCGTGTTGAATACCGGCGCAAGCGACAGCTGCGTCAGAGATGGAGGTATTGCCATAATTGCACTTCCTTTTGCCCCAGTAGGTGGGTGATTTCGCAACTATAGCATGATGCACAGATTTTGTCAATGTTTTGTGTAGTGATGCACAGATTTGGTCATGTATTGTCTGAAATACGTGCACACCTCGCTCGCTGCAATGCGCTGATGGCGGTATTCGCTGTGCAACGGGCATATCGGCAGGTGGCGGCAGGTGGTATTGTCTGGTTGCTGATTCACGACACGCCAGGATTTTTTAGACAAATAGACAAATCAGCGTCAAGGCTAGATGAGGCGGGCACTGGCGATGGCGTTGATTTGGGGGAATCCGGTGCGGATAGTGAGCCAATCGAGGCCACGATTTTCGCTATACCATACGGTGCCGTTATCATCACCGATCCACACTCGATCGGGGTGGTAGGTCGTGGCGTGGATAATGCGGGGGGTGATTGCTGCTTCACTGAGCTGCCACGTCGTGCGGTAACTCCACAAGCGTTGCTGGGCGACCCCGAGCAATGCAAACGGTGTACCGGATAAGAGTGTCGCGGCCTGCCAGCCGGCTGGAGGGGTGGGAATGACCCCGTTATCTCCAATCCAGTGCTGATTGCTGGTACAGGTTAGCCGCTGTGTGCCATCGTTACTAAGGGAGATGGTTTGGCCAATCGGGGTACGCTGCCACGTCTGTCCACCATCGCTACTGAGCTGACTGGTGGTCGTATCGCCGTACCACAGCGTATCCGCACCGGCACTGATGTGCGTTGCATTGCCCAGAATTTGCCATGTCATACCGGCGTCGGGGCTGATATACGCTAGCGCGCCATCATGTGCCATTATGCGTGTGGGTGTGGTACGGGAGGCGATGAATTGGTGGATTGGTGGCATGCTGATTGGGTCCCATTGTTGGCCACCATCAGTGCTCCGCCAACGAGTGGTTTGTCCACTTGCGATGAGCATGGTGGGGTCGAGTGGGTTGGCCCAGATGGCCGTGATAGGGTGTGATTGCAGGGCGTGGCCAGCTTTGAGCCAGCGCCCGATGCCACCAGGATTGCTCAATATCCATATGCCGTCCGCAGTGGCGATAAATACTAATTCTGCTTTGGCCATGATTTAGGCTCCTGAGCGGGTGGCGCGGATAAACCAGACGATTCCGGTAATGGTACTTGATTGGATGTGCCAGCCATAATGTGCCAGCTGGGTCGTCATTGCGGTAGGGTCAAAAAACGTAATTCCACCGGGTGCGAGTACCGCTTGGATTTGTTTACCAAAAAACGAACTGGCGCGGATAAGGGCCATGTTGATCAAGGTACTGGTGGGGGTGGCGATGCGCGAAATTTCGGCAAATACCCGGGATAGCTCTTCCATTTCGTTGAGTGATCCGCCGATGACGATGCCTTCTGCCACGTCACTCGGTATCGGTAAGGTACGGGCATCGGCCCTGATGTAACTAATCGGCAGGCGCGCTGCCACGGCACGGCGTTGGGCTTCGATGAGCATGGGCATGGAGCGGTCGATGCCGATGACGGATTTTTGGGGGTAGGCTTTGGCGATAATCCGCGCATAGAGTCCATTGGAACAGGCTAGGTCAACGACTAATCCGCGTGTGTGGGCGAAGGCCTCACCGAGGATGGCTTGTTCGCGGTCATAACCAAATGACGTACCGCTAAGGATACTTAGCGCATACGGACGCCATATCCGCTCATAGGCCCATGCCGTTAGCCGCCATTCATTGCTCCAGGCCGCCATGCTGTGTGGGCGCGTTGGCGTGAGTAAATCGAGGATGCCTTGGCGGATGTCATAGGTATGGGTATTCCGGGCACAGCGCACACTGCCGTGGATACCATCACCGATATGCAGCCGGAGGGCGGCGTGGCAGGTGGGACAACGGAGATAGACTAAATCTGCAAGTTGCATAGTATCCCTTTCGTGGTGGCGCGTGTAGGAACCTAGGCATACCATGAGGGAAATGAATAGCGGTTACTTAGTAGCGTGGGATATTTGTATCAACAAGTAGCGACCAGGCATCGATACCGCCACTCATATTGGCCACGTTGCGGAACCCGAAGCGTTGCGTCAGCGTGGCTGCGACATGTGCGCTCCGCATACCATGATGGCACATGACGACAACCGTCGTGTCACGGTCAATACTCGTAGCCCAATCGACCGCGGCACTCATAGGATGGAGTATGGCACCATCAATGCGCGCAATACTGTATTCGTGAGGCTCGCGCACATCAATCAACATAAATGGTTCGTTGCGTTGGCGCATCGCCGCCACTTCTGCGACAGTGAGTTGACTATACAATGGATGCGTGCTCATGTGGTAAATCCTTAAATAAATGTAAATATCTTAACATAATTATTTATATAATACCACACTTTGTCAACAAGGGAACGACGTACGATTTGTGTATTGATATTGGTGTTGCCTGGCAGTGCATGGTCGGAGTATTGAAACAAAACAACACCTCTTCGCATCGCGAAGAGGTGTTGTACGCCGAACGGGGAATTAGTGGCTGCCACAGCTGCCACAACCGCCGCCGCTGTTGCTGTTGCTGTATTCGTCTGAATCTTCGCCGCCCTCTTCTTTGGAGCGGAACGAGTGGCCACAGCCACAGCTTGATTGGGCGTTGGGGTTATCGATCTTGAAGGCGCCTTGGAGCATGTTGTCTTGTTGGAACGAAATGGTGGCACCGCTCAAGTAGCGGGCGCTGATGGGGTCGAGCATCACATTGAGGCCGTGTGCGGTCCAAGTGGTGTCGCCTTCGCGGGGCTCGTTGTCGAAGGTCATGCCGTATTGCATGCCTGAGCAACCGCCACCCGACACAAACACGCGCAAGGCGTAATCGGTCAAATCACGCTCCTGCATCATGCTGGCTAACCGTTCGGCTGCAGCTGGGGTGATATTGATGGTCGGTGCAGCTGGCACAAACTCACGGAGTTGAATGTTCTGGTCGAGCAACGTCATCTCTGACCTCCTCTATTAAACAAAAAATATCGAACACGAATGCATTCGTGCACGTAGTATAGCAGAGATAATAAAAACTGACAACATTGTTTCTATTATGGATATATAGGGTTTGTCAAATCAGTATTCGAGGCACTCTCTATAATCGCTATAGACAAATTAGCACATATGTGCTAATTTAATAAAGAACTATTTGAATCCAAAGGAGGCATGATGCGTACCATCATGCACGTGGACCTCGACGCATTTTTTTGTGCGGTCGAACAGCGCCGTAATCCAACCCTCGCCGGCAAAGCCTTTGTGGTGGCGGGGCGCGCCGACGAACGTGGCGTAGTAGCAACTGCCTCGTATGCCGCCCGCGCCTATGGCATCAAGGCTGGTACGCCCACCGCCCGCGCCCAACAACTCTGTCGTGACATCATCGTGGTGCGGCCCCGCTACCCCGATTATGTGGCGGCGGCGGCTGAGGTAATGCAGGTATTGCTGTCCGAAACACCCCTCGTTGAGCAAG
>CAISXI010000162.1 GCA_903889425.1 uncultured Roseiflexaceae bacterium
GCTTCACGATAGGTTGTGGCGGTACTTATATCATTTGAGCGCAGTCGCGAAATAAGGTGGGCATTGATCTTGTACAACTCCACAAACACCCGATATCGCTGGGTATATTGAAAGCTCCGCAACCGGGGAATCCCAATCACAAACGCAATAAGCGCGGCAATACTCGCCAGAAACCCCACCCATTCCACCAGCGTCATGGCCATCAGCGACCCCAACCATACGCCCCACGTTAATTGGGTGAACCACAGCCATATGCCAGCGACCAACGTTTGCAGCCATTGCCAAGCCTGTGCGACAATGTCCATGCGATACTCCTCTCACCGACACTATTCATCATGCACCGATTGTTTTATTATTACTATTGTATGGAATTACCCTCGCTGCTCATTTGTTATTTTTCACAAAAACAAAATACTCCTGCACAAACATATTTTTCGCTAATGATGGAGGAATACCCATATGCGCGTTGAATTCCTTGATGATGAAATGGTGCTCATCAACAATACACAAGCCAAACTCACCTGGCACACCTCACCAACCCTACCGCTGTATGACACACCCGTCCCACGCCAGCCCCTCGTGGTCGCTATTGCCGACCAGTTACGCACCCACGGCCAAGTCACCTTGGTGGGGATGCCAGGTAGTGGCAAAAGCACGCTCGCCACCCTCGTCGCCCAATATACCCAAACCAGATACCCTGCCGGCGTTGTGTATGAGCATATCGGCGAATTCTACGACGCCGATGCCGCCCAATTCACGTTGGGTGAATGGCTACTCAAAGCCATCGACCTGCCCCAAATCCCCCTAGGCTGCACACCTGAACCGCAGATTGTGCAGGCATTGTGGCACCACCACCCGGCCATGTTGGTCATCCTCGATGACGTCTATAGCGGCGCACAAATCGAGCGTCTACGATCAGCCCTACCAATCAATGCTGGTCTCATCATCACCACGCGCCAAATAGACAGCGCACACCAATTCACCGATACAACAATCATGATCCCCACCCTCGCTGACGCCGAAGCACTGCAACTATTGGCGTTACGCTTGGCACACCCACTCGATGCGTTGATTGATTGGGAATGGCCACAAGAGCTTTGTACCATTAGCGAAAATCATCCCCTGCTCATTACCGTCATCGCCAAGTTTTTGCGCAATCAAAGTAATCAGCCCCCTGTCTGGGAAACATTGTTCAATCAACTGATTGCCGACATGCGCAACGCTGGCGCCACAAACCTGCTTGCCGATACCGCCATTCAAAAAGAGTTACTGCCGCTGCTCTACCCCAGCTATCAGCAACTCAACCCCATCGAAAAACAAATCTTGCATTCACTGTTCTATTGCGCTCCCCAAGTAGGCGTGACCGACGTATTCCTGGCGCTACTCTGGGATATCCCCGTCACGCTCAGTCATGCCACGCTCCAGCGCCTGACCCAACTAGGGTTTGTGGAGCAACTGCAACCAAATACGTGGTCACAACACACCGTTATGCGTACCTACGTGAAACTAATGATCAAAATTAGTGACTCCGACGTGCCACTACGTGAACGCATGATCCATACCGTGATACAGCTGTTGCGCACAGCGCACCACGACTATCAATTTACCCAGCTCAGCGAGCTCATTCCTCACATTCGTTATGCATTTCGATTGGCACTAGATCATCATTTACCGCTAGCCATCAATCTCGTCGTGGCCAGTAGCTGGTTTCACCAAGCAGTTGGTGCACACCACGAACAATACCACTGGGCGCGAGCACTGCTCACGCAGGCCATCGACAGTGGCGATATTCCCATGCTAGCCCGCTGTTATGCCCTTGCTGCCGATGCAGCAGTACAACTCGGTACGCATGTGGGTGGGCAACGCCAACACTACCTCACCCAAGGGCTGGAATTTTATCGCCAAGCCCAAACCCATGGCGCAGTCGATCAAAACTATCCATTGACGGCATCGGTACTCAATCATCTCAGCATCTGTCTGCAAGAAATGGCTGAATTACCCGATAGCGACGCACCGGCACTCTTTGACGAGGCACTCACCATGCTCGCCAATGCCGCCCAGACCCCTGGCCTCGACGTCCACTTATATGTCAGCATATGCCAAAATCGGGCGAATTGTTATATGGGACTCGCCAATGTGCACTACCCGCGCGGTACCGAATACCTCGATTCGGCGCTGGCCGTCTGCCAAGTGGGCATCCAATGGTTACCCCAAACATATGCCACCCAACACTATGCCTCGCTCTATTCCACCATCAGCACCATCCACAATGAATACGCCACCCACATGGATGTCAACATCCAACAGCACCTCGAAGCGGCCCTCGACGCCAACAACAATGTATTGCTCCACCTCAGCGAAACCGAAGATAAGATGAACTATGCCCGGGTGTTGATGAATCGCGCCAACATTTATAGTAGTTTGGCTGAGCTCGTCGATGTCGATCAGCGCACCTGTTTACAAAAAAGTGTCGACTGCCTCGACGAATCCTTGCAGTATCGCACCGCTGAATTGGTGCCCCTCGAATACAGTTGGACTCAACACAACCTGGCCAACACCTTGATGCTGTTGTCACGCCTCGAAGGTGAGCACCGCCGCGATCGGCTGACCCACGCAGTGATATCTGGCAATCAAGCCTTATGCTTCAGGACCATGACGGAGGTGCCTGAACACCACGCCATGACCCAGTACGTGTTTGCCATGATTTACCGCGAAATCGCCGATGCCCATGCCGACGACCCTACCGACGCACAGGCTGCCTGTGTGGCAGGAATCAACGCGGTCCGAGCCGCCAAATCGTATTACCAATCGCAAAACATCCACATTTATGCCGGTACCTGCGACATCGAAGCCAGTTTACTCACGCGCTTGGCGCGTCGTCAGACCGGTACGCCACGCCATGCGTTACTCCAAGAGGCACTCACACTTAGCGACGAAGCCCTACACATCTACCTCGATCACGATGCCACAGAAGATGCCGGCGAGGTCTATCTCACCCAAGCAGCGCTGTTTTGGCAACGCCACCTCGAAAATCCCCACGGCAATGATGGTCAACAGGCCTTGCAGTGCGCCCACCATGCCCACGAATTCTTGATACAGAGCCAACGCGCACAACTCGTCTGTGCCAGCCAAATCACCCTAGCCGAACTGTTGTTTGCCACCAGCAACCCAGTTGATGGCTTAACCAACGCCCTACCCTATCTGTGGCAGGGCTACACCCTCGCCGTCCAACTCCACGACGCCCCCCACATCCAACAGGCGACGACCATATTGCGCCAGATGCAGAGCCAGAGTCATCCAACTACCTTTGCACAGGTCTGGCACCAGGTCCTAGGAATTGCACTACCCGATTGGATCAAGTGGTGACAGGGTGTTCGCTCGGCGGGTGATGAATAGTGAGCACCACAACGGTTGCGCGCTGTGCTGTTTGATAGAAATACAACCCAGAATCAGCACCAAACAACATGCGTAACCGATTGTGCACATTCCGAATCCCATGTTTCTTTGGTTCACTCGTATCTTGCAGTAATTTATTCATCATGGCGACATCAGCTTCACCGGGATTTTCGATTTCGCACTGTATGAATGTATCAGTCTGATGATAGCGAATAGCGATAATCCCGGTTTTTTGTTTTTGTTCCAAAAAACCATGCTGTACTGCATTCTCGATAATCGGCTGAAGGGTCAATTTTGGAAATAATTGGGTGGCACAGGGTAATGCATCATCTATCACCAATTGAATATCAAGTTGATAACAAAAATTTTGAATGTTGAGATAATCACGGACAATATTGAGCTCGTCGGTCAATGTAACGAGGCGATCTGAATCATTAATACTATAGCGTAATATATTTGACAATGAAGAAACAACATGCGGCACATCAGTATCACCCAAGTCAAATGTAATCCAACTAATTGCATCAAGTGTATTGTAAAGAAAATGTGGGTTTATTTGTGCCTGTAATGCTCTCAGCTCCGCTTGTTTCACATTCAATCCCGTGTGGTACACATCTTGCAATAGTTGTTTAATCCGGGTAATGAATTCGTTGTATGCTTCATACAACAACGTAATTTCAATGGTTTGCGGTCGAGTTGGCAGCGAAACCACAAGGTCAGATTGTTGCGTAGATTGGCGCATTGTCTGTGAGAGATGCACAATAGGACGTGCAACCGAACGGGCAATCACATACGATAGCACCACCACCGCAGCCAACGACAGCACCGTCACAGGAATCAAAAATTCACTTAATCGATGCGTTTGTTGGGTGATTTGGGTAAACGGCGTTACCCCAACCAACCACCAGCCAGAATCGAGCGACAAGATGCTAAATAATTGATTGTTTGCCTGAAATGTGTGGTTGACGGTTTGTGGCGCTTTTGAAAAATACTCCTGCAAAAACTGCTGGGCTAGTGGGGATTCTATTGGCGTATCGCGCTTGCTCACGCGATGGACCGCACCCTGCTCATCAACCAAATAATATTCAGACTGACTGCCATTATCGATATCCGTACCAAGTAAGTCTGTAGTGTTAAATTCAAGTAATAACACCCCGATATCAGGAATTGTCGTAGCACTAAACGTGCCGCGGAGCAATACTGCGGCATAAATTTTTTGTGGTTTATCTGCATTCACAAACCACCATACGCGCCCCTTCGCAGATTGTGTTGCGGCAAAAAACGCCATCTCACGCGCGCGCTGCATCGTCAAGACACGATTCGCTGGAAATGAATATGAGGTATAGAGTGTACTGCTTTGATATTGATCATTAATGAAAAACCAGTAATTCACCTCACCAAAATACTTCCGCAACGGCACATAAACCGAACGAATTAAATAGCGATTAATTTCTTGGCGCGATACCGCATGGTCCACATAGTTATCACTGACAGGTAATGCGACTTGTTCATAGATAAACCGATCATTGTTTAGTCCAACCACGACTTCCTCAACACGCTTGAGTGATGTATTCACCATACGTTGATTTTGTTGCATAATCAGGTGAAGATAATCTTGTGCATTGGTAATCAATAAATTCGAAAAAAAGAAGTAAATAACGATCGTGGTCGTCGCTAACAATCCAAAAAACACCCCACCAACCAACACAAAAATGCGGCGTAGCAAGGTAATCTGTTTCATGTCCGTTGTACCAATTCACGGTATTCGCTCGGAGTGAGTCCTTTTATACGCCGAAATACTTTCGCAAAGTATTGGGCATCAAGGTAGCCCACCAGTTTACTCACCTCTGCAATTGCAATTGTGCTATCGTTGGTCAACAATTGACACGCATAATCAATCCGAAGCTGGGTAATTGTGGTATTGATGTTGGTTTGAGCATACGTGCGATAAATCTGACACAAATAACTTTGACTCAAATGAAATTTCTGGGCAAGCGCATACGTAGATATGGCGGCGTCTGTAAAATTTTGACAAATATACGTCTGAATACGGGTAACGATTTGTTCTGTTGATGGATTACGGTGTAACGCCACATGTTGACAAACCCACTGATATTGACTGCTCACGTAGTTGTTGACGGAGCGGAGTGTATGAAAGGTCTGTAATGCGGCTAAACTTTCACTGAGGTTTTTTCCGATAATATTTGGCGGTAATCCAATATGTGACACATGATGATAGAGGGCCGCCACTAAATTTGTAGCCATTTCTTTGGCGTCACGCAAATTTACGCCGTCATCGTGCAAACACTGGTTAAGTAATAGATGTACTTGAGCGTCATTTGCATGAATCAAAGCCTGCCGCAAGTCAGCAATCACACTCGACGCAAAAAACGTCGCTAACCGGACTGTATGTTGATGGGAACGCTGCGAAATTGCCATCAACAGCTGGGTAATTTCACTAATTTTATGGGTATCAATTGGTTTCAAGAGATAATTTGTCACGCCAAACGTCATTGCCCGCTGCGCATAGCCAAAGTCATCATACGCCGAAATAACGATTAAATGCATATCTGGGTATGTATTGCGTAACTGCTGACACAATTCAATGCCATCCATTTGTGGCATTTTGACATCAGTAATCACTACATCGGGCTGGAGCGTATGACACAGCGCAAGTGCTTCCACGCCATTTTGGGCAGTGCCCACACAGACACAACCGGTTTCTTGCCACGGAATATGGCGCCGCAAACCATCAAGGGCCCGCACATTATCATCAACCAACAAC
>CAISXI010000163.1 GCA_903889425.1 uncultured Roseiflexaceae bacterium
CACCTCACCCCCCGCCATGCCTTGCTGGTGGCCACGGCGATTGCCGATGCCGAGGCGCGAGGAATCCCCAGCCACGGCGTACGGCGCCTGCCCAATTACCTGACGCGGCTACAAGCCGGTGCCATCACCGCCCGCCCAAACCTGCGCTGGGTGCGCCAACAACGCGCCACCGCCCTACTCGACGCCGACCACGGCATGGGCCACATCGCCGCGCATTACGCCGTGCAACGCTTGATTCGCACCACACGGCGCTACGGCATCGCCAGTGTGGGCATCATCCGCAACGAGCATCTGGGCGCACTCGACCATAGCATCCAAACCATCGTGGCGGCCCAACTGGTGGGCATCATGCTGGTCAATACCCCGGCAGCCATGGCGCCACTAGGGGGCACGACTGCGCTGATTGGCAGTAATCCGCTGGCGATAGGTATACCCGGGGCGCAGCAGCCACTATTGATTTTTGATGGGGCGACGACGGCTGTGGCGCGGGGCAAAATCAGTGCAGCTGCCGAGCGCAACCAGCCCATTCCCAGCCATTGGGCACTTGACGCCCACGGCCAACCCACCAGCGACGCCCAAGCCGCCTTGGCGGGGGCACTGTTACCGGCGGGCACACTGGGGTATGGGCTGGGGTTGGCGATTGCCTTGCTGACGGGTGGGTTGCTGGGTGGAGTCAGCGACGACCAACTGCCGTCGTTTCTCAATCCACCCCACCAACCAGTGCCTACCAGCGTGCTGTTGATTGGAATAGACCCCGACGCCCTCGGGGGGCTGGCGCATCTGCACCAGCATGGTCAAGCCTTTGTCGACAGGATTGGGGCGAGTCGTGGCAATCCACGCATCCCCGGCCAACGCCGAAGCGTGCCGGCCACGAGTATTACCCTCGATGCCAGCACGCTGTCGACACTCACGAACCTCGCCGATACATACCGGTTGCCAACGCGTTACCGGTTGCCAAGCGATGGGTAATTAGGCGGGGTATTCGATCCGCAGCCCATCAATCTCGCCACCGAGGACGGACACGTGGCGTTGCCACGAGCCATCGGGCAGACAGGTTTGGGTGTAGGTACCCCAGCCCCGTTGATGGAACCACGGGGTCATGTAGTGGCCGCTGGCAGTTAACTCGGCTTGGGGCGCAAAGCGCATCCAACCCTGCGCAAGATCGCAGGTATAGCCGCTACAGGCCGGCAACAACATCCAAGCCGACATGCTACGGGCGTAGTGATGGCCACACTCCACTTCGTTCCAAGGGTTGCGTTTGTGGCCGTCGTGACGATCGCGCAAGGCTGCTACCAGCCGCGTGGCGTCGGCTACATTGCCGCTGGAGGCCAAATGAGCCGCCACGTGGTATTCGATGCCGGTCCAGACTTCTTCGGAATAGACGAACGGGAAGCGCGGCCGCCCTCCTTGGGGCCAACTGCACAACACCAAGCCCGCTTCGTCTTCGAGCACATAGGAGCGTTGGGTGTTGCTGTGGGTATGGAATCCGGTACGGAAGTTGTGGGTCACAATGGCCGCCAAGGTGCGTTGCACCATCTCGAGTGGCACCAAATCGCCCAAATCGAGCAAGGTGGCGTGCAACTGACCGAGCAATTGATCGGTCAACAAGCCGAGGCCGTGTTGGTAGCGATAGGCATCGACATCGGGCATTTTTTGGATGAAATAGTCGCCGTTCCAACAATCGGCGATGAATTGTTGTTGGCCCCGGGCACAAATCGCCCCCCACCGAGCCGCACTATCGCTGTCGCCCATCACCTGCGCCAATGCCACCCCGGCCTTCATGCCGGCGAGGTAATAGAGCGTACTTAAAGGGTTGGCACCATAAAATTCGATGTCGTAGGTGTTGTGTTGGCGGCCATCGGGCACGCCGTCGCCGTCGGTATCCCAATGGGCATCAGCATAATCGACGGCGCGTTTGAGGCCGGGATAAATCGCATGCAACCACGTCACGTCGCCACTCAACTGCCATTCGCGCCAGGCGCGCAAGACGCTGCCCATCTGGCCGTCGATACAGGCTTCAGGACGTTGATCGCCCCAACCCCACTTGAACTCTTCGCCAAAGTTTTGGAAGGTGCGAAACAGCATGTAGCCATCGGCTTCGGTTTCGACGGCGAATTCAATCTGGCGCATCACCCGTTCGAGCTGCGGGAAGAGGTAGGCCATGGCGTAGGCATAACTCCAGACGTGGGTACAACTACCGGCACAACAGCCAGCGTCATCGAAGCAGCCTTCCCAGCCATAAAACGTGCCATCGGCCAACCAAAAACAAGTCGTTGAGCGCATCGGCACAATCGTAGCCGCCAAGGCGTCGCGCATCGGCTCGGGCAGGGTCATCTGCGCGAGCACATCGCGGAATTGGCGGGTGGTGCTGGTCAGTGTCGTCTGGCGGGCAAACAAATCGCGTACCACTGCCAGTGCCGAATCGTAGTGGGTGGCGTAGTGGTTTTGGGTGAGGGGGGCATCGGCCCGATCCCAAGTTTTGCGGCGATTGGGGACATACCACGCCAACACAAACGTAACCACTTGGCTGTCACCAGGGGCAATAGTCACATGCACCGCCAGCGAGCCGGTATCGTTGGCACCGACGGCACTGGGGGTACCATAGGCGGGGTCGGTGATGGCGCCGTCGGCGTGCAAATCATCCCAGAAATCTTGGACGTAGTCCCACCAGCCACCCCGCAACCAGGCAGTGCGGGTAGTAACGTGGGGGTGGCTGGTGGCCAGGGCGAGTTCGGCATAATCGACGGCA
>CAISXI010000164.1 GCA_903889425.1 uncultured Roseiflexaceae bacterium
AGTACTTCACGCATGCTAATCATCGGCAATACTCCGGCATCACGGCGGCAATCAGCAGCAATCAGCCAGCGTTCGGTGGTTTGGGTGGCAATACTGACTTGACTGGCAAAAGGGATGAGCCAATTGGGGGTGAGTTGACCGGTGGTGCTGATATCTTGGCGTTGGCCTGCGGGGGTGTTGGTAGTGACGATGGAGAGGGTGCCGTCACGGGGGGTGCCTGATTCGTCGCGGGCGTTGCGCGTTGTCACGCTAAGCGTATAACGAAAATTCGGTGCGTCGTCGGTCAATACCAGTCGTTGTCCACTGGCAGCAGGCGGTGTGGCACTACAACTACTGAGCCACACCGCCCAGCTGATGACGATGAGCAGATTGCGTAGCGTCGCGTTATACATCGCCGCTCATCCATTTGGTCATATAGATGATGTCATCAAAGCCAAAGCCGTTGGCTTGGTAGAACGGGACGACCTTTTGGTTGGGTCCAGTGATGAGCAGGTTGATTTTTTCGCAGCCTTGGTCTTTGAGGCGAGTTTCGATTGTGGTGATGAGCAACCGTCCCAAGCCGTGACAATGATAATCGGGGTGGATGGCGAGGTGATTAATCCAGCCCCGCCGACCGTCGTCGCTTCCCAATACTGACCCGATGATGGTGCCATCAGGCGTACACAGTGCGAGTGCCAAATTCCCCGACACACCAATATGGCGGCGTAAACCAGTCACAGTATCGGTGGGACTGATTTTGAGGCCGGCTATGCGCCACAGGGTAATCAAACTGGGCAAATCGTTGAGGGTGATGGGGCGTAGCGTCATGTCGTTGGCAAGCAATTCGGGGCGCCGTTGCGCTTCATAGACGCCTACTACTTGGAGCCACGGCGGTTGATGGTGGGGATTGGTGCGGATATCCATGCCGGCGGACCGCATTACGCCTTGGGAGGCGCTATTGTCGTGCTCGGTGGTGGCGATGATGCGCCGCAGCCCGAGGGTCGTAATGGCGTAGTCAATCATCATGCGAGCGGCCTCGCTAGCATAGCCGTGGCGGCGTTGGGTGGGAATGATGGTCCAAAACAAGCCCACTTCGGCATGGCTATAGCCGTCGTTGTGACCAATCCCCACCAACCCATATTGATCGACACACGGCACGAAGCCGATGGCACCGATGACGTGTTGGCTGGCGGTATCAACGATGGCACGCTCGCCGTAGGGGGGCTGGTCGAGGTTGGCGAGTTGCTGTGCGTTGGCGATGATATAGTCGAGCCAGGCTTGGCGTTTGACGATTGCCTCGGGCGTGGTGGTGGTGCTGTCGCTATAGCCGATATCAAATACGGCGACCGCGGCATCGAGATCACTGGCAGTAAAGGCGCGAATGGTTAGGCGTGACGAGGTAAGCGGTGGCATCACACGCATGTGGGGATCCTCCTTGGCGTGGGGGCAGTGTTAGGCCATCACCTTGGCCACTTGGCCGAGGGCCACCAGCCCGGGGTGATCGGCGGTGCTGGGGGCATCGTCGAGTGACTGCACGAAGCAGGCCACGACGATGTGACTGCCGTCGGGGCGGGTGATGATACCACAGTCGTTGCGCAAATCATCGTCACTACCGGTTTTGCCGGCATAGTGCCAGTCACGGGGCAGTCCACGGGGAATGCCGGTGCGGTCTTGCAGGTCAGCCAGGGTATTGCGGATGAATTGATTGGTTGTACTGTTGCCGATTTCGCCACGGACGATTGCGGTGAGCAACTGTACGATGTCGCGCGGGCTGGTGACACCTAGCCCCCACGGCAGGCATTCCGGCGTGTTAGGGGCAAAGACTTTGCGGTTGAGGCGAGTCTGGGTTAACCCGAGTGATTGAATGCGTTGATTTATAGCATCGATTCCCAGTAAATCAATCAATAGATTGGTTGCGGTGTTGTCAGAAATAACCATCATTAATACGGCCAAATCACGCAGGGTGGGTTGTACGCCGGCGTTCATGAGTTTGAGTACACCCGCACCTGGGGTATGGTCGTTGTCACTGAGAGTGAGGCGTTGATCCCACGATAGTGCGCCACTTTCGACCACCAAGGCCAGGTGCACGAGAATTGGCAATTTGATGACACTGGCAGTTTTGACTTGGCGTTCAGCGTTGTAGCCGGTGGCGGGCATGCCGTCGAGGGGTTGCCAGAGTAACGAAATGGCCGCTTTGTGGTGAGCTTCGATGGAACGAATCGTTGGCATAGGGTACCCCCTTTACAATAGCGAAACGGATGTGGCACAGTGCGCGATGGCGCGCTGTGCCACATCCGTCTGGCAATTAATACGAACGGGCAAATACGACAAAGGTTTTGGCGGGGCGTCCGGTATAGACGCAGGTGCCGCCACCTTGAGGTTGGTCGATGGGGATACAACGAATGGTGGCGCGGGTTTCGTCTTGGATGCGTTTTTCGTCTTCGTTCGAGCCATCCCACCAGCAATAAGCAAAGCCGGTTTCGATTTGGGCTTTGAGTTCGGCATAGCTAGTGACGGTTTTGCTGCGTTCGGCGCGGAAGGCTAGTGCCCGTTCGTAGAGGGCGGTTTGGATTTCGTCAAGCAGAGTGACGATGCGCTCGGTGAGCCCCTCTTGGGTCACAAAGCTTTTGCCATCACGGCCGGGGATATCGCGGCGGGCCAGGGCAACGGTGCCTTTGTCGACGTCCTTGGGACCGACTTCGATGCGCACTGGCACCCCTTTGACTTCCCATTCGTTGAATTTGAAGCCGGGGGAGAGATGTTCACGTTCGTCGATTTTGAAGCGTAACTTGCCCTTCCAGTCGGAGGTGATGCGTTTGACTGCCTCCATGACGACGGTTTTTTCGGCGTCGTTTTTGAAAATAGGCACCACCACCACTTGGATGGGGGCCAGGCGGGGTGGCACGATTAGGCCGTCGTCGTCGCTATGGGCCATGATGAGGGCGCCGATCAGGCGGGTGCTGACGCCCCAGCTGGTGGTCCAAGCGTGCTGGACGGTATTGTTGTGGTCGGTATAGGTAATCTCAAAGGCCTTGGCGAAGTTTTGGCCGAGGTTGTGAGAGGTGCCCGCTTGCAGGGCGCGACCGTCTTGCATCATGGCTTCGATGCAGTAGGAGCGGAGGGCTCCAGGGAACTTTTCTTTTTCGGTTTTGAGACCGCGGATGACGGGCAAGGCCATCTCTTTTTCGACAAAGTCGGAATATACGTCGTGGAGGATCATCAGCGTTTCGGCTTCGGCTTCGGCTTCACTAGCATGGACGGTGTGGCCTTCTTGCCAGAGGAATTCGGCCGTGCGTAAAAACGGGCGGGTGCGCATTTCCCAGCGCATGACGTTGGCCCATTGATTGATAAGGATGGGTAAATCGCGGTAGCTGCGTACCCATTTGGCATAAAAGTAGCCAATGATGGTTTCGGAGGTGGGGCGAATCACATAGGGTTCGGTCAGTTTTTCGCCACCGGCATGGGTGACTTCGGCCACTTCGGGGGCAAAGCCCTCGACGTGCTCGGCTTCTTTCATCAAAAAGCTTTTGGGGATGAGCAAGGGGAAGTAGGCGTTGACGTGGCCGGTTTCTTTGATGCGGGCATCGAGGCCAGATTGAATGTGTTCCCATATGGCATAGCCGGTCGGTTTGAAGACGATACAACCGCGCACGACTTCGGCGTAATCGGCTAAATCGGCTTCGCGCACGATGTCGAGGTACCACTGGGCATAATCTTTGGCACGAGCGATAATTCCTTCTTTGGCCATGAGTGTGCTGTCCTTCGTAAAAAATAGTTGTTGATATTGTAACACTTGTAGCGCTGTCGCATATTGCGTCTCGCCATCTGTTCCGTGTATTGGTTCCGCAGAAATGCAATTACAATGGTGACACACATGTATACATTTGAAAGGAAAGACGCCGATGTCGACACCATTTGTATTGCCCTTATGGCCTGCGGGGACGATTGCGGTGCCTGCGGATGCCTTGCCCGAAAAAGAGCTCGTTGGTTTGTCCCAAGTCGGCACGCCGTTTGGGCAGGTGCGTAACGTCACCACCCCCAGCATCATCGTTTATTTGCCAGACCCGGCGATTGCCACGGGGACGGCGGTGGTGGTTTGTCCAGGGGGTGGTTATCATATTTTGGCGATCGATCACGAAGGGCACGATGTGGCGCGCTGGCTCAATGCTCGTGGGATTGCGGCGATTATTTTGAAATATCGTTTGTTGCCTACCCCCGCCGATGACGAGGAACATGCCGCTTACCTGAGTGCCAAGCTGTCGGACCCCCAAGAAATGCGGCGCTTGGCGGCAGCCCACGACCCGGCGATGCGGGCCGATGCCCTCGAGGCGATTCGGGTGGTGCGCCGCAATGCCAGCGCTTGGCGGATTAATGCGCAACGGGTGGGGATTATGGGCTTTTCGGCGGGTGGGCATGTCACCACCACGGCGATGTTGCACTATACGCCCGATAGTCGCCCCAACTTTGCGGCGCCGATTTATCCGGTCTGGTTCGAAGCAATCAACCCGCCCGCCGATGCGCCACCCCTGTTTATTGCCCTTGCCAACGATGATGAATTCGGGGCAATTATTTTGGACAGTGTGGCGAATCTCACCAAGGCCTGGCAAGTGGCGCAGGTACCCGTCGAAGTGCATGCCTATGCCGGTGGTGGGCATGGCTTTGGTATGATGACGCGCCACTTGCCGTGCGATTATTGGATTGACCGTTGGTATGAATGGCTGGTGTCACAAGGCTTCCAGCCAACCTAGGAGTGGTGTCGATGCGTCGTCGTCAATTA
>CAISXI010000165.1 GCA_903889425.1 uncultured Roseiflexaceae bacterium
CTTAATTGCACGTCGAGGCCCGCTCCCGGCAAGATTTGGCCGAACATGACGAGTTTGGCCAGCAGGTACAAGGCCGAATTGCCTTCTTGGACAAAACCACTAGTGGGCATGGGACCAACCGTCGATTGACTAAGCCCTACAAACAACAACGGAATCGCCACACACAAACCGGCGATTGGGCCAGCCAAGCCCACATCAAACAACACACGGCGGTCGCGCATCGGTTCCCGTTGCACAATCACAGCCCCCAGCGTGCCGGTAAAACTGAGTGGGGGTGGTAAGGGAATAAAGTAGGGCAAGCTGACGGGTGCACCCCACCAGCGTCCCACCACGTAATGTCCCAACTCGTGGGTTGCCAAAATTCCCAAAATCGTGGCAGCAAAACGCCAGCCTTCGTAGATGCGGAGCGGCTGCGCAAACACGTCGATGCCGCGATAGAGCGTCCCCGCCGCCAAACACGACAACAATGTCAATAGCAATAGGCTGAGGGCGAGGATCCAACGGGGGGCAGTTTTGGGGGGGACGCCAGGCAAAAACACTAGCTCGATGCGGCCGGGGAGATCAATTTGGCGGAGCCACACGGTATATTGCTGGGCTTGGGCACGGGCTTGGAGGAGTGGAAAAATCGTTGCGGTGGCTTGTAACGGCGTCACTAACGCTACAATCATCGTTGGTTGCTGTTGTAGTTGGTGGACGGTGCAGAGACCATCTACCACTGGTTGGATGTCAAATGATTCGCCTGATTCGACGAGGGGACGGGTAATCGTCATATTAACCCCACCTGTTGGTTGCGTATACACTGACTGCATTATAGTAGGTATTATTAATTCTTTATTGCGCACAACAGCACAACGCCGTATAATATTAGTAACATATTAAAACAGGCTCAATGTGGTTTGTTTGGTATGTACAAATTTTTTTTGCGTGTGAACGCAATGGAGGATGCAATGCGTAAGTCAACTCTTGCTACTCTGGTCATCATGGTCCTTGCGGCCATCATGTTGCCAGCTTGTGGCGCTCCAGCCGCTGCCCTTCCGTGTAAGGCCGGTTTGGTCACCGATGTGGGCAAAATCAACGACGGTACCTTCAACCAGTACGCCTACACCGGGTTGCTCCAGGCTGAGAAGGATCTCGGCATCGGAATCAAGTACATCGAAACCGTCGCTCAAGCCGACTACGGCAAGAACATCCAATCATTGGTCGAACAAAAGTGTGAAATCGTGGTTGCTGTTGGTTTCATGATGGGCGATGCCATCAAAGAAGCTTCGGGCAAGTACCCAGACACCAAGTTCGCCATTGTGGACTTCGCTTATGACCCAGCCATTGCTAACGTGCGTGGTTTGGTGTTCGCTGAAGACGAAGCCGGTTACATGGCTGGTGCCTTGGCCGCTTCGATGACCAAGAGTGGCACGATTGCCGCCGTCGGTGGCATGGAAATCCCCCCAGTCCAGAAGTTCCTCAAGGGCTACGAAGCCGGTGCCAAATCAGTCAAAGCTGACGTGGCCGTGAAGACCGTCTACATTGACTCATTCATCGACCGCGCCCGTGGCGCCGAAGCTGCCAAGAGCTTC
>CAISXI010000166.1 GCA_903889425.1 uncultured Roseiflexaceae bacterium
CCAGGGCTTGATGCGGTCTTCGGAAGCGCCGTAGCTGGCGGCAGTATCGATATGGTTAATCCCATGTTCAATCAACAATTCGAGGGTGGCGTCGGCGGTTTTTTGGTCGACATTGCCCAAGGCAGCCGCACCAAAAATCGTCTTGGTGCTCATATGGCCCGTACGTCCAAAGACTTGTGTTGCAATCATAGTCGTTGCTCCTTTTCATTCAATAATCACAGTGTACCATATGCCCGTTGTGGGCAACAGTGTCGGTTAGCGCCGCACAAAATCCTCGTGCATGATGCGATCAAAACAGTCCAGCAGGTAATCGGCGTTATCGGCATCAAACGGCATGGGTGGGCGGATTTTGACGACATTGTGGAAGGGACCATCCGTGCCCGCCAAAATCCCGTAATCGCGCAAACGATTCGACACATACGAGGCTTCGTCTTCGGCCGGCTCGAGCGTGGCGCGGTCACGCACTAATTCCACGCCCAAAAAGAGCCCGGCGCCGCGCACATCGCCCATCAAGGCATGTTTGGGGGCAATGGCGCGTAATCCGGCCAGCAGGCGCTCGCCAATCACCAAGGCGTTGTGTTGCAACGGCTCATCGTGCAACACATCGAGCACTGCCAACCCGGCCGCCATCGAGACATTGTTGCCCCCAAAGGTGGCGAAATATTCCATGCCGTTGTTGAAGGCATCGGCAATCGCCCGGGTGGTCACCACGGCGCCCAAGGGCTGGCCATTGCCGATCGGTTTGCCCATAATCACGATGTCTGGCACCACGTCATGCGCCTCAAACGCCCAGAAGTGGGTGCCGATGCGCCCAAAACCAACCTGCACTTCGTCGGCCATACAGATACCACCGGCAGCCCGCACGTATTTGTAGACATCGGCCAGATAGCCGGAGGGCAAAACGATTTGACCACCCACACTGGGCAGGGTTTCGGCGATATAGCCACCCAATTGACGCCCTTGGGCTTGAATGCGAGTGATTACCTCTTGGACTTGCAGGGCGTATTTGGCGCCAGCCTGGGGGTCGTTACGTTTGAATGGGCCACGGTAATCGCAGGGAATAGGCGCTGTAAAGACCCAATCTGGCGCGCCAGTACCGCCAGGGCCGTCATGTTTATATGGGCTTATGTCAATCAGTGTATTGGTATGGCCATGATAGGCTGCTTCGAGCACAATCATTTCTTTGCGTCCGGTAACGGCTTTCATCATGCGGATGGCCAGTTCGTTGGCTTCGCTAGCCGAGTTCACAAAGTAGCAGACTTCGAGTTCTTTGGGCAAGGTGGCAGTCAAGCGTCGGGCGTATTCTTGCATTTGGTCATTGATATAACGCGTATTGGTACTCAGCAAGCCGTATTGTGCCGTAGCCGCCTGCACCACCCGCGGATGACAATGCCCCACGTGGGCTACGTTGTTGTAGGCATCGATATAGGCTTGGCCATTGCTGTCGTACAGATATTGTTGCCAGCCCCGTACGATTTTGAGGGGGCGTTTGTACGAAATACTCAAGTTGCCGCCCATCCGCTCGCGGCGCTCTTGCAAACTCTCTGCCAAGGGTTTTTGGGGAGCGGGGAAGCGGTCCGGATCCATCCGCAGCAACAGGTTGGGGCTGGGTGACAACGACGCCCACACATTCCGTTGTGAGGCATAGCCCACACCGGGGAAGTCGCGCCCCATGTCGATAAAGTCCAACACCACTTGGAAGTGGACGTGGGTGGGCCATTTACCATTGACATCGGGGATACCAAAGCTACCGATACGTTGCCCGGCGACTACTTCTTGGCCCATCACCAAGGTACGCATTGATTCGTCGCTGAGGTGACCGTAGATAGTATAAAATTTGTCGCCGTCGCTAGTGGTATGTTCGAGCACGGTCAAGTAGCCGTAGTCCAAATCCGCCGGCAGGTATTCCAGCATATAAACGCGACCGGGCAAGACGGCGTGGATGGCGGTGCCTGCCGGCCACCAGAAATCGATGGCCAAATGGAGCATGCGGCGCTCTTCGGTGATGCCACCCGACAGCGCATAGCGGTCGGTGGTATAGATCATACGCGGCTCAAGGTAGCCACCAATCCCAATGCGGCCATCCATGTATTGCTCAATGATATGCGCAAAGCGGGGCATCGACGAATTGCGGGGATCGGCGCCCAGCACCGGGCTGCCCACACTCAAGTCGAGGGCGACGGTTTCGTGGGGAGCCAATTCACGACCCAGCAATGGTGCTGTCTGCTGCTCAGCAATCCAGGCCACGATACGGTCATGTTGGGGTACCGGCGTGTAGCCACAAGCGTTACGCAAGCGGTAGTGAATCATGCGCCGGTGGGTTTTGGCCAGCACACCGAGGAGCTGCCAGGCTGGGGCTTCGCTGACGACCATGTAGGGGTCGTCGGGGCGTTGTTGCTTGCGGATGGCCGATACCGTCACGCTGATACACAAACGCATACAAATCAAATCAAACAACGCCGCCACTTCGGCTTCGTTGAGGGGGTATTGGGCATGGTAGGCGCTGGTCATCAGCATCAGCGCATCGAGGGGCTGGGGGTGACGCATCATGGCATAGGCCGCCGAGATAGCCAGCTCAGCCACCACCGCCGTCTGCATCATATCGCCGAAATCCAACACGCCACTGATTTGGCGTTTTTGGTAGCCCGGCGCCCCCACTACGAGGTTGTAATCATTGGCATCGCCGTGAATTACCCCTTGGCGCAGGTGAGCTCCTTGACTGACAATCGTTGCCTCAAAGTGCGTTACCATGTCGCGTACGATGGTTTGTTGGGCGGGGTCGGCGATGGTGTGCAGGTATTCGCCGATCCAACTGGCCCGCAGCACATCCCATTCGAGGGTGCGGATGGTGGCAGGGTGAGCGAAATCGCGTAAGCCGGCGTCGATTTGACCAAGCAAATGGCCGAGGTGAGTCACCAAGTTGTCGTCGACCGGATTGGCCTCGGCAAACAACGTGCCCTCGAGGTAGCTGAGCATCCAAACGATTTGGG
>CAISXI010000167.1 GCA_903889425.1 uncultured Roseiflexaceae bacterium
AGTGGCATCGCCTACTTTGTGATGCTGACGGCACAGAACTATTCGCCGTTGGCGCGTATGAAAAACGCCCAAGATGTCGCCAAAATGAGTGGTGAATATCAATTCCGTACCGATATCGACCAGGTCAGCGGGTATGCACCCAGCATCACCAACTATGGCCGCGAGAGTCGCCATGATCAGATGGTGGTGGAAGGGACGATTAACGAATCGACCCAAACCAGCACCATGACCATCTCGAACGCCAACGGCGTGATGCTGGAAGTGCGCCGCGAGCGGGGGCAGACCTATGCCCGCCAGCCCGGCACTGGCTGGCAACGCGCCGCCAGCAACAGCACCGCCCAAATCAACACCTTGAGCTATTTGGCGGGGATGACCAATGCCAAAGTAGTGGGCAGCGACGGCAACAGCTTTGATTTCGGCTTTGACGGCAACGCCTTTGCGACGCATTTTGCGCGTTTGCTCAGCGCCGACGCCGCCCATGGTATCAAATATAGCGACGAGTGGTATAGCATTGCTCAATCAAATCAATTTAAAGAAACAAATGGTAACGGGAATTTGACCCTTGACAGCGACGGTTTGCCCAAAAATATGACCTTGAATTTGACCATGCCCGGTAACAACAAAAATGGCACCGTCCAAACAACAATTAAAACATCGTTTTTTGCCTATGCCCGCACCGGTCTGGCCTTGAAAAAAGTGCTCAACAACCCATTTACCATTGTCGGGAATTTGTTGGGGACGGATACGAGTGCCGTCAAAACCGTATTGTTTAGTTTGTTGGCGGTTTTGGCCGTGACGATAATTGGCGCGTTGGTGCACCTATTCCGCAGACGTTTGTATTTGCCAGTGACGTTGTTGGCATTGGGCATGTTGGTGTTCCAACCATTTAGTAACATCCCCCGCTCATATGCCGCCACCAGCGAAGAGAGTGCCCCCACCCCCGGACCCGATAGCACTACCCCCAGCAAACCCGAAGTGACGTTTAACCCGTTGGTATCACCGTTGCAGCAGATGGGGACTGTGGTACTGCCTAATGCCGGTACGACTACGGCCAACGATACGGTGGTGGTGAGCGGGAGCCAGAGTCGGAGCTTGACGACGCGGGATGGTCGCGCAATTACTGACACACCAGTATGTGGCCAACTTGGGGATGACATCAAAAATCTCGACTACGATGGCGATGGGCTGACCAACGAACAAGAATGTATGCTTGGGACTATGCCAACCAACCCGGATAGTGACAATAGTGGGCTCGGTGATGGGCTCAGTGACTTTGCAGAAGTCCAGTTGGGGACTAATCCAAAAGATAAAGATACTGACTTAGATACGTTAAGTGATTATGCTGAAGTCGCCACCTTTACCCAATATACCGTAGGTGGCAATAAATTCTATACTAATCCGTTAAATCCTGATACCAATGGCGATGGGATTGGTGATATGTTTGAATGTCCAGAAAAATTAATTTTAAACGAAAATGTGAATATTACCGGGGTAAGTACCAATTGTACGGACACGAATAGCGACAACATACCAGACTTCATCACGTTTGACAATGATGCTGATGGAGTTTCTGACAGTGCAGACTCTTTACCTTCAGTAAATGATACAACAATCTATAGCGAAATTAAACCATATACGCTCAAAATCCAAAATACGGCAACAACTGTACAGCCACTTCCACTTATAGTAGACGTACAAATCCGCCCCACAGATAACCTTTTGTATGCGAACAATGCGATTTATGACTGGCCAAGCAATGATAAAGCAGGTCAAGTAACTCGTGTCCGCGATACCACATTTCAATCATACTACAGCACTACAGATCCAAAATCTACAAACGGTGATATCAAAGTCACCGCCATGCTTGAAATTAAGATCCCGATTAGTAATACTCAATATGGTAATTTGCCAGTTACCGCATGTAGTAATTATGTGCCTATTACAAAAACATTGCAATTGAATAGCTCTGATACTAATTCGTGCATCGACATGAAAAAAACCCAAGATTATGGAATGAACGTTAGTTGGAGTCATGATAGTGATGGTAAAAAATTAAGCAACAACGTAACGCTGGGCGTACCGCTCATTGCCATCTATGATGTAAATGGCACAATAACGTCGTATAGTGCCCAAGCATACTACGAAACAAGCAACCAATTGTGGCTAGCCAATCATGAAATTCGATTGCAGTGGAATATTTCGTCGATCCAAGATTCCTGCCCAGAGAACAATGAAAATTGCGACTCAGAAGACCGTATAGAATATACTTCAACGTTACAAAGTTATTACAGTGGATTCAAAGTTGTGGGCATCAAGGCAACCGAGAATTATGGTGTCAAAGCGGCAGTCATCTATGAAGATAGTAGCAAAGCATCAGTAACGGATACCGACAAACGCCGACTCGCAATTATCAAGGCAAGTAATTATCTTGACACTGCTTTTGTGAGAACACCATTTTTAACAATTGACAGTACTGGTACCAGTACATCGATTCCAATGATTTTTGATAACACCAAAAATCAATCATTAAATCAATCATTAACTACTACCGATTTCGTTCCAGAAGCAACGAAGGTCATGGTACAAACATATCCGACGAGTTTAGAAATTGTAAAAATAAGTAGTGACATCAAAACAAACATACTCGAAAAAATCAATCCAAATAACTGTCAAAACACCACCACAGTCACAGTCATCTGCCGACCAGCGATGATTATTGCGAATGAAACCACAGAACGTAGTGCATCGTTGAAACCTGACAAAACTATTGATTTTGCAACCATTGAAAAATCTGTTACGCGTGGCATAAAAGGGATGATCTACAAACTAGATGCAAATAGCAAATGGCAAGTCGCAAGCCTAGATGACTATGCACCTGAGATAGCTGCCGTACAAAGTGTATCAAATCAATCTGCCATCGATAGAACCACACTTACACCGCAACAATTAGCAGATTTGAACCAAGGATATATATTTGCATCAATAACCTTGTTTCAACGCCCGCAAGTAGCCAACTATACGGTATCAGAAATCGTCGGTTTACTGACAAATATAAATGCATCTGATTTTGCTGCTAGCACTAGGACAACAAATTGGTCAAGTCAATTTAAAGCGTTTTGTACTACATTCCAAAAGAGCATTGATGCCGCATTAAAAAAACAACCTGATAAGACCGAAGCTAAAGTCAAAGACGAACTAGATAAAAAAACAGCTCCAGTAACCAGCACAAGAGATTCAGTATTATTCGCGTCTTCATTAGTGCAATGGGTCAAAACAGATATCCCAGAGTTGAAATTTGAACTTGAGACAGGTAAAGTAGGGCTTTTACTCGCAGCGACTTCACTTGCACTCAGTTTTGCAAGTAATTATGCAGTATTTAACGATGGAGAATCAGACCCAAGTCAGGGCAAATATAATATGAAAGACCGTATAGGTATTGCATCTGGCACGATTCAATTAACAGCAGCAGTTGTGACTGCTGTTACAGTGGCAGTTCAGTGGAGCAAAGCAGCAACAGCAGCAAGATTAACAAATAATGTCCTAATTGCTTTGGGCTCTACAGCCCGTATGTCTACTTATACAAAATTTGCTGCAACCGCGGCAAGTGCAGCTCAAACCGCAAGTAAATTTGCAAAAGTCATGGGAGTTGTTGGTCCACTACTTCAAATTGGAGCTGCATTAGCCGTCGGTATTATGACTGCGATGAATGCAGAATACGCATATCAAGTAGGTAATGCTATTTCAAGCATGATTGGACAAATATTAGCAATCATTTTCATTGCGGTTTTATCTTCCATACCTGGTTTCGGACAAATTTTTGGCGCAATCATGGCATTACTCGATGGCATCGCCGCTGCCGCGTGTGCAGGACTAAGCGAAAAAGACAAACGTAGTACCGCAAGTAAATGGCTATGCGGTGGTGCTACGGGTATTCTCGCAAATTTCTTCACCCCTTATGCTTCTAATGTAATTGTCGATTCCAACGATTCATGGTCACGCTATCGAAAAATAGATTCAACTAATCCAAAACTCGAAAACACGGCGAAGGGCTTCCGTGTAGGCAATGGTATGATTAATGGTATCACGGTGACAGACTATATCGAACGGATGCCATTCCCTTCATCGTGGCAGGCATTGTTTTGGGCATGGCAATGGAATGCGTTGGATACGCGGAGTACTTCAACAAATTATGTGCTTAGTCCTCAGCAAACAGATTTTAATTACAGCATTTCTGTTGGTAGTCAAGTAAACCAGTGGGAACGAAATAAAACATGTCCAAGTACCGCTGACTGTGCGTATTATAAAGATGGAGAAAAAACCTACTCTTGGCGTAAACCCGTAACGATTGCCTACACGTCGCAATTTACAGACTCAGGAATTAACACGAAATTACCTGATTTGTATGTTTCTCAGGCAATTAAAGTACCGCAACAAACATGTATTTCGATTCCAATATTCTTTATTTTCCTTATACTTATTCCTATTTGTTGGACAGAGACACACACCGCTAAGCCCGACTATATAAACATCAACGATGGCAGCCCCACCCAATATGACATTTTGCCCGCCACCATCGACGAATTTGTCAGCATGCGGCTACGGAACGCAGAAGCAGGCTATACCTTTGCCTGGTCACCCGACACCGCCGTACCACCCTTCCCTGTCTTTACGGATGCCGACAATGACGGTCTAAGCAACGAGCAAGAAAAAATCTACGGCACCCGAGATAATACCTACGATAGCGACGGTGATGGCATCAGCGACAATCGTGAAGTGGCCCTCACCACAAACCCGGTTTTGAAAGATTCTGATAACGACGGGTTGACCGACGACCTCGAATTGCAAATGGGCACCAACCCGTCGATGCCAGATAGCGACGGTGATGGCCTGCTCGACGGCGAAGAAGTAATGCACGTGGAAAAGGGTATACGTGTGGGTGGCTGGGAAGTAACCTATGCCATCATCGGTGACGTACCACAAACAACCTGGATAAGCTCAGACCCGCTCAGGGCAGATGCAGACGGCGACCAGATTACCGACCTACGTGAAAAGGTGCTGGGCTGGAGTCCCTACGCCAAAAACAGCGGCGATATTATGACTGTTGGAGGTAGTGTGCGTGAAGCGCTCCTGCCCACCATCCAAGTGGGATTTGACAGCAATAGCATCAGCACGGCATTCAGCAGTAGTGGCTTTGTGTCGAGTAATGTGCAGTGTGTTGATACAAACGCGCTAACCAAAGCAATTGACTGTCCTAAGGTCGCGAACACCGACCGCCCCTTGCCCAATAGCACCACCAAAAACCCATTTGTGACATTGACAAGTGCATATTCGTTGGATGTAGGCAATGGTCCACAGAGTAATTTTGATAGTCAATTTACGATTGCAGCCTGGCTCAAACCCAGTGAAACAAGGAACTCACTCACCTTCCGCCGGGATGGCTTGATATATGTATTCACAGAAGGTACAGGTGCGTTATTCGTGGCACTCCACACCACCAAGGGGAAATATGAAATTCCGACTGCAAAGGGGGTATTGCCCGTAGGGAGCTGGAAGCACCTCGCCGTTACCTACGGCAACCAGGCCCTGGTCGTCTATGTCGACGGTGTCGAAGTCGGGCGTGCCGCCGTGGCAGGCAATCTAAGCACCACTCCCAACCAAAAACTGATTGTGGGGAATGGCTATGTCGGTGGAATCGACGATATCGCCGTCTATCAAGTAGCGTTACGCGCTGGTGAAATCACGCAATTGAAAAATGGCGTACTGGCCGGTGGCAACGATTTGGTTGTCAAGCCGGGCGATCGCCTCATCACCTCGATTACGCAGGCCAACAAACTGCTCGGCCGCAGTATCCAAGGGTATAGCACCATTAGTGGTGTGTCAGTGGCAAATGGGTTTGAATCGAATCAAATAGAAACTGCATCACTCGCCGCCAATACGAGCACGTCGTTTGACAGCATCATGACAGTGCCTGGTGTACAAAACCTCAGCACCACTCCGTCGACCTATGCCAATAGTTGTGTCTATGCCGGTAATGAATTGTGCGTAAAGTTTGACGAAACTGCAAGTAACACAAAAACCTTTACCGATTTATCATCAAACCAGAACAATCTCGTTTGTACAACAAATTGTCCAACATTGGGTAATTCTGGCTGGAATTTCAGCACTACATCGAATAGTGGAACCACCAAATTAGACACCAATGCCGCAGTGGGGAATGCCATCAGCGCCCGTGACTTCACGATTGCCGCTTGGGTACGCCCAGAAGGTCAAGAAACCACCCTGCGGACCATCGTCAACAGTAGCAACACCAATGCGTTGATGCAAGTGGCACTCGCCAATGAGCGACCACAATTCAGTATGGGAAGCGCAACAGCGCTGGTTGCCAGCACCAGCGATGCCTTAGAGACTGACAAATGGAGCCACGTGCTGTACACGTTTGCGGCAGGCAAACGCAGTATTTATGTCAATGGGGTCATCGTCGCCACCGACGCAACTGCCATCACAAATCCCGGGAGCTTTGGGGTGTTGAATGTTGGTAAGGACGGCGGTAGCAATTCATTCAATGGCAGCCTACGCGACCTGCAAATCTACTCGAATGCACTGAATTTACGCCAAATCACTGCACTCGCCAATACCTGTGAAGACCCACAATTAATTGCCTGTCTGCCATTGAAAGGCAGTGCGAACGACATGAGTGTCTATGGCACAAATGAAGGAGTCGCACTCGTCGATTTCGCAACTGACAGCACAACAGGAGCGTTGACAAAAAATACCACCAGATTTCCCAATGGCTATGCCAAGCTCATCAGCGACCACGACTTCACCATGGTTGCCAAAGTCAAATTGGGCAGTACTGCCGACCAGACCATCATGCAGACCGCAACTGCCGTAGCCAGTGGCAACCAGTTCAAAGTAGCCACGGTATCGGGTATCGCCACATTGAGTGTTGGCACCACCACGCTTACTGCAGGTTCACAATTGGCTACGAATACCCCCTATATCATTACAGCCCGCTTCCGCGCCGGTGTCTGGTCGTTACGCGTTGAACGCGTAACTCAGCAAACTACCACTGCTGATTTTAGTATGACCTCAAGGGTTGCCGTAGGCGCTAACGCCAATAATCAAACAATCATGCAAACTGGGGTCGTTTTAAATAGTCCCAACCAATACCAAGTAACAACCGATGCTGGAGGGAACGCTATTTTAAAGCAAGGGGAAACCATACTTGCTACAGGTCCAAAATTAGATAAAAACACGACATATACAATCACCGCGATATTTCTCAATGGGGCGTGGTCGTTAACAGCAACGAATGCAAATCCAAATCAATCAAAAACCACTTCAGTTGTTGATACGACCCTGCGCCAAGCCCAAGAGCCGATTAGTATCGGCCAAAGTGGCATGACTATCAACAACATCCGCATCTACCGCACCGCAGTCAGCGACACCACCTTGGCAGCAGTGGCACGTAATGCACTGTTTGGCACGCTGAGTGTGGCGCTCAACAACCCACCCGTGTCGGATCAACTGCAAATCAGTGTGGATGCCCGTGGCAAAGTAATCAACCCAGATGCCAACTTTGAGCGCATCCGGGGCAATTGTGAGGCGGCAGTGGTTTGCTTGCCGTTTACGAGCTGGGATTCCTCTTTCCCTTCTGCAAACATGAGAGGTGCCACTGCGACACAAAGCACGAGTCACCCTTTATATCCTGCAAGCCTAGCGCTCGATGGAAACCGATCGACGTTTACACATACATCAGGTGGCGATACTAACCCGTGGCTAGAAATCAATCTTGGCAGTAGTAAATCAATCCGCAATCTTATTATCACCAATCGAATCGGTTGTTGTCCAGAACGAATCGCAAATGCAATCGTCTTTTTAAGCAATACCAGCCTTGGTACAAGTACAAACATTGCTACAAACAAAACGAATAGTGTGGCTTGGAAAAATATCGGCTGCGATGACCAAGCACCTACTTGTACTGCGTACAAAGATGATATGTATGTACGTTTCCCGGTGAATATAAAAGCACAATTCATTCGCATACAACTACCGAATACCGGTATTTTGAGTGTTGGCGAAGTTAAAATTAATCAGACAGATGCATCAATATGTCAAAGCACTGGGACGTGTCCCACCATCAGCAACGGCGGTGCCAACTTTACTACCGGCAAGCGTATATCTATCACACCTGAGGTGAGCAAAGCCACCTTTGAAGGTAGTGACAAAAACTTCACCGTGATGACTTGGGTGCGCTTCAATGCAGTTCCCGCGACCAGCGATCAATGGATCATAGTTGACCGCGGTGATGTTATGGGAACAAACTTGCGTCTACATATCGGTGTGCGCAATACAAAACTATATTATGCCAATTTCGCCAACGATTTTGCAGGCACCACCACCTTGCAACCAAACACGTGGTACCACGTGGCATTTGTCAAAGATGGCACCTCCCGATCGATCTATCTCAACGGTGTATTAGAAGCCAGAAATGCAACGTCGGTCGCAGGTCTGGTATCAGCGCGCGAAATGTTTATCGGTGAAATGGACAACGGCTTATCTTCACTCAACGGCACATTGCGCGACTTCCAGATCCACAACACTGCCCTCAACATCGATGCCACCTTACTCACTGCCGACATCGCCAAGGCAGCCACCACCAATGCATTTGAATTGCAAGTACCATTCGACGAACCAGCCGTATCTACGCAATTTAGTGATGTACTCACCACGGGGTTGAGCCTGAGCTGCCTGAGTGCCACAGACTGCCCATTGAGTGGGCAACCCGGCCGCGACGACCGCGCCGTGCACTTTGATGGTGGCCAAGGGTTGCGCTTCAACCCCAATACCAACACGGGTGCGTATGTCGACTATATCAATAAAACTACCAATCCCAATTACACCATCAGTATGTGGGTGCGCCCCAGCGCATACGGTACCTGGTTGCTGGGTAACGACACCATCACCCAAAAACTACGGGTTGGTATCAACAAAGATGGCTACCTGAGCTACGAGCAAGGGCGCGACTTCAACACCAATGCCATCACGGCCCAAAACAATGCGACCATCAAATGGCCGGCAGCACCGTTGCTTTCATCGCAAAAATTACCATTGAACAGCTGGTCACACATCACCGTTAGCACTACCGACAATGCTGAATACGTCTATGTCAATGGCACGGTAACCAGTCGCGGCGTGGCAGCGGTACTGGCGATGACGGGGAGCACCGTGCAGAGCACTGAAAGGGTTGTCACCGGTAAAATCGGTGTGGCCACCTTAGGCCCAATCGATTACAGTGACTCAATTCGCAAAGGCTATACCTTTAGTAGTACCAGAAAAACATTGTCACTCGGACGGCCACACCCACTGCGGGGCGCCACCAGCGCTAGTATTGGGATGTGGATTAAACCCACTTCAGTTACGGGAGTCCAGCATATATTTGATAATTGGGGCAACTATGCATTTCAGATTAATGGAACCCAACTTCAATATTGGATCGCCTCATCAGGAACTGCCGGTAGCTTGATAAATGCAACGGGCATTACCCTGACCAATGACCAATGGCAATACTTGTCGCTGGTTATTGACCCCAACAAACCAAGTGCCCAACAATTGCAAATTCAAATTACGCCAGAAAACAATGGCGTACTCGGTACGACTACCACATTTGCCACAACCGCACCCAGTGGCTACATTAGCGATGCTACCGATAGTGCTAATTTTATGCTTGGTTCAAGCCAAGAAGTCGTATCTACCATTTTCAATGGCACAATTGCCAATTTCATCATTGCCCCACGGGCATTCAGTGCCAGCGAGCTAACCAGCTTACGCACCGAGCCACTCGATGCCAGCAAATACGGTGCGGCACAATATACGTACGTCAATGGTACGCTCACAAATACCACGCCAGCATTCAAGGACCCCATCACCGCAGTCCCTGGCAGTACCACATGGACATGGTTCAGCACGACCCTGATGGAGCCGATGGGCGCAGTAAACCCACTATTGGGCGCAGTACACCCACTATCAAGTAACAACAGAGGTCCAAGCGTAATAATAGACGAAAAGGTAGATCCCGCTGATAGCAACAGCACAACCGTAAGTGGTTATGGACTAAATGCGACCACCTCAACAATCTCACTGTGGAAATCACGCCCACTCAATGGTGCCACCAGTGCCACGATTGGGGTGTGGGTCAAGCCCACCAATATCGCAACCAACGGGAATGCGTTCATCCTCGCAAGTGAAGATAATTATGAATTTCATATTGGAACTGATGGATCGCTCAGTTACCAATTAGATACATCTACGAGCAATCCATCATGGATCAACACGGGAATTACATTTACCAGCGACAAATGGCAATATTTGTTGATGGTGCTCGATGCCAATGCGCCCGATGCCAACAAAAAGCTCACCTTCCGCATCTATCAAACTAATGGCGCCTATGTATCCAAAGAGTATGCAGCTACGGGATACATCGAAGACGATGGCACCTGTGGTTTGCTCTTGGGTGCGAATTGTGCAGACAACAACGGGCGCAAAGCATTTACCGGTAGTATTGGCAATCTGTTCATTACGCCACGGGCCCTTAGCGAAGCCGAGCTGGACACACTACGGAGCGAGCCACTGACCCTCGCCAATGCCCGCAAGTACGGCAACGCCGACGCCCCTGCGCCCACCGTCAACCTCGCCGAAACCTTTGCCGGCGACCTCGACGAATTGCACATATCGCCGATTGCGACTACTGCTGCCAGTACCGTGCAAGCTGATATGAAACAAGCCCCCAACTGGAACCTGACCTTTGAAGAGTCATTAAACCTCAATCGTACCGAACTTGATGATGATGGCATAAGCAAAGTAATCCAGATTAATGCGGTTACCTTGCCTAGCGACGTGCCAGGGCGGGCTGGCATTAATCGCTTTAGCGTTGCCGCCAGCTGTGACACCCCCGAAACCAGTCGCGTAGAGTGCCCCGTCGACAATACCGTGGGCATGGCAGGCACTGCCCGTCGATTTAACGGCACAAACACCATGCTCCAAGTAGCCAATGGCACCACCTTGATTGACGAAATCAAAAATGGTGGCACCATCCAGCTAATGATCAAGCCAGACAAATTGACTGGCACGCAAACATTGCTCCACTACGGTGACACCAATAGCAACACCGCATTCCAAGTGCAGATTGTCGAAGGGCAAGTCAAGCTCACGATTGGGAGCACTATATTTACGTCTAGTACCAAATTGGCTATGGCATGGAACCAGATTTCGTTTAGCTTCGGTGCAAATGGCCTCAAATACTTCCAAAACGGCACCGAACAAGATGCAAGGACGTCTGCCAGCAAATCACTGTCTGCCTCCACGGTAATCAACTCGGTTACATACCCAATAGCCACTCAATCATCAATATGGCCTGTAATCCTGTATCCAGCACAAAACAGCCTTGATGGTGATATCAATACATTCCACAGCACGAATTATGAAGCACAGCCATGGCTCCAAATCGACTTGGGGACAAGTAATGACATCAACAGTCTCGATATCTACAATCGCGTCGCCGATTATGCAATCGTAGGGTCACGGATCGTCAATGGTATCGTTTTTGCCAGCGATACCAGCTTGGGTACGCGCAAAGACATTGCGGCCATGAAAACTACCGCAGGCGTAGTCTGGCGCAATATTGGCTGTAACGATCAGGCAACGACCTGTAATTCGTATGCCCCACTAATGACGGTCACCTTCCCTGCAGGAACCAAAGCCCGCTATCTGCGCTTCCAGTTAACCGACAATGCCCAATATCTGAACATCGCCGAAATCAAAGGCGAAATCAAATATTTGCAGGCGAGTCCAGCCACCATCACCACTAATTCGGCATACAAACTACGAATTGGTGGCAAGATTAGTGGCAGTAATCTGAGCGAAATGTTCCAAGGGGGCATCGACGAAATCACCTTTACGCCGAGCACCCTGGCACCGGCCAAGGTATTCCGGATTGCCCGCTCACAATTCTCGCAAGCCATGACCAAGACCGATAACGCCGTAGTCATAATTGATGCAGAGTCACCCATTGTGACTATAATAAATCCTTCACACGTAGGAATATTGCCACAACAATTTATTGTCAAAACGAGCGACAAAAGCTCTAGTGTCGTAGAATTATCTACAAAGAGCAGCTTAAATCCAACCACTTCGATGTCTACTGCAACGAGTAAGAGCACCTCCAACCCGACGCTCACAAAGAGCATCGACACACCACCCTGCACTGATGCCGTTGCGGGTAGCGCATATTGTCCAACGTTTGGGTTTAGCCAATCGCGTGCGACAAATATTGAAGGAAAATATACACTCACGTCCACTGCAACCGATGAAGTCGGCAATGTAGGCACCGGCCAATCAACTATTTTGGTTGATACGACGCCACCAACAGCTGCCCTGATCCGCCCAACTGGTCCGATTACCACCACCTACAAAACAACCTGGGCACCCAATGAAAACATGCCCGAATTGACGATCAAACTAAGTGCATCAGACCCCGTGCTCACTAATTCGGGGAATAGCGCCGGGAGTGGTGTCAAGAGTCTGAGTGTCAACCTGAAGGATGCCGCCGGACGCCTCATCAATAAATTAGCCTCCATCCCCGCCACCCTCAATGCGGGCGTGTGGACGGCAACTATCCCCGTACCCTTTGGTAATCCGTCAGGATTCTACCAAGTAGGCGCGATTGTCACGGACAACGTGGGCAATCAGAGCAACGAAATCATGGTTGCCGACGCGAATGCGATGATCGAAGTGGACTCCAGTGCCCCCCGTGACGTTATCACCTACCCCTCGCCCTACAACCCAGACAACTATTTTGTCGGCAATCAAGCCATCACTGGTCGCGTGTCAGACATCGGTGACGGCCGGACGGCGTTGCAACAAGGGTTGCGCATCCGGCTCGACTTCGAAGCGCCTGACGGTGCCCAAGCCTTTGATAACCGGGCTGACAGCCGCTACAACACCAGCTGTAGCACCTGCCCCGTGATTGCCCCCGATGGCAGCTCGAGCAACAAAATCGCCCGCTTCAACATCGACAATAGTACGACGGCACAACAATCATTGACCGTAGCCAACGCAGCCACCGTACTCACCGGCACCTTTAGCATCGCCTTGATGGCCAAAATCAACGATGTCGGGACATTGATTAGCACTGGAGTGGCTAGCAACCCGCGGTTGCGCATCCAAGTCAGCAAAGTCGGGAGCGCATTCCAGGTCACTGCCAAAAAAGGAAATGTGAGTGTCAAAACACCCGCAACCCTCGTCAGCAATACCTGGTACTACCTGATCTACAGCGAATACCGTGACGGTACTACGTCTAGCATTAGTTTGGCATCTGGCAGTAACCTCGCCACACTTACTACCACCACCGCCACATACACCGGCGCACTCCCACCCGTCCAACCCGATATCACCATCGGGGCCATGCAATCAACTGCTGGCGACACGCGCAAAGAAGACTTCTTCCGGGGCTACATCGACGATGTCCTCCTGTCACCGTCACAACTCGTGGCCGCAGACCTCATCGGCAAAGCACTGGCGCAAGGGAGTGGCACGCAACGCCACTTGACGCGCTTGGCAATTGACGACGATGGCTATACCGGCAACGATCGCCTCACCGATAGTGTCGATTTCTACATGCCAATGAATCAATCAAGCCTGCCAATAGTTGATGCCATCAAGGGTCTGCGTAGTAGTCGCTGTACCGCCGATACCACCGTTGTGCCCAACACCTGCCCATTGTTAAGTGAAGGGTTTGCCAGCAACGCAGTCTTGTTGCAACGGAACAGTGACGGTATCAAGACTGATTACCAACTGCAAACAAGTGCATCCACTGCCAAGAGTATGGCACTGCGCTTCAAAATCGGGGTTGATGCCACTTCGGGGCTACTCGCATGGCTCCAAGCACCCGGTACTAGTGATTCGTTGGCCATGCAAATCGGCTACGACAAAGATTTGCAATCGGTCACCGTACGCATCAACGACAAAAACACGACGTTGCTGGAAACCAGCGAAGCCACCACCGCCATCAATGACAACGACTGGCATACCATGGTGATTACCAGTACCGGTAGTGACACCAACGAGCAAATCAGCGTATACATTGACGGCACGTTGGTGGTCACCAAAACCATTGCTGGTCACTGGGTGAATGCCACACTGGGGCTTGGTGCCTTGACCGATGTGAGTGGCTATAGTGGGCGTGACACCGCCACCGCAGCCGCCATCAAGACCGCCATTGACGATTTGGCGATATTTACCACAGCACTCACCAGCGCTAATATCATCGATTACAGCTTCGGCTATAGCACCGTCTACCACGAAACATTTGATGATGGCAGAATCACCCCAGGTGCCATCACCAGCGATGATTCGCCCTATCATCAACCAAGCACTATCACCAGTGGTGATGCCAATCTGAATAGCGTGGTAGGTACCGTCGGGAGTGCGGCCATTGCCTTTGACGGCAACGACGAGGTCATCCACCGCGACCCCAACACCCTGACGTTTGCACCACACAACCAACCATGGAGTCTGTCGGCTTGGGTGACCCCCAAGGACATCTATAGCTTTGGCGCTTGGACAATCATCAAAGGCAGTCTCAATAACTATAGCTATGAACTCCGTTTGACTCCAGGCTTGAAACGGCCCATATTCACCATGGCGGGGATGTACATGGAAAGTTACAGTCCACTCAGTACCAGCAGTGCCAGTCATATCATTGTCTCGTCAGATGGCACCACCCTTACGATGTATGTGAATGGTACCAGTGTGGCCAGCACTGCAACCAGTGGGAGCTATGTATTTACGCGCACGCCTGCCATTATCCCCTTTGACAGCAAGAGCCAGTCATCGACAGATGGCAGCAATGCGGCAGGCAACGGCTACGATGGTAATTTGAGTACCTATTCACTGACCACCAACGAAACGAATCCGTACTGGGTAATGAGCAACCCGAGTAGCACGGCCATGGACAACGTGACCATTTATAGTCGCGTCCCAGGCAAGCCACTCTCCAACTTCACGCTGTTTGTGAGTGACACGTTACCCGACATGACCTCGAGTGATCGCTTCAATTTGGTGACTACGGCCAGCAAATGGTCGTACCGCATGAATGGCACCGTCAGCGATCGTGTGACCATACCGTTGCCCAATGGCACCACCGGCAAGCATGTCATCATCATTGCTGACGGCGCCAACCGTACAATTGCCCTCAACGACGTGCAAATCACGTTGCTGCCTACCATCAAAATCGGTACAGGGTTCAACGGCGTCATCGATGATGTGCGGATTTACCGCAAAGCGTTGACCGCCGAAGATCGGTTCCGCCTCGTTGCCATGGCGTGGCAACAAAGCGCTACGACTACCGAAAACGGATATACCACCTGGTCACGGCCAGCGATTGCAGGGGTAGAAGTCAATACCAGCATCCAGAGCATGACCGTCGACAACAACGATAATTCGTTGGTCACTGCCGGTGAGCGTTCGTTGTGGAACGGGACCATGGACACCTTTAATCCACGCATTACCACCACCAATGTAGACGGCAACTATACGGTAAACGTGTCTGACCGCAACCTGAGTCCCCAACAAATGGCGACCCCGTGTGGGAACAAGCTGACGGTAAATTACCAACTGCCGCCATCCTTGTGGTTTTTACAAAACATGAGCGTACTCGATGGCACCTATAACTCGCCCACGAGTCTCACCGGATCATGTACATTTGCCAGCGTGCCAGAACTTATCCGCACCAATAGTCAAGTTATCAGTACCACCAATGCGTTGGTCTATGGCAACCGCTATGGCTATGTAGGGGGTATCAATAACATTGCGGTAGTCGATGTACTGGCTGGTCAACGCATGACCAAGGGCAGCGTGACCGTGGCAGGTACCGTCAATCACCTGATTATCAATGAGGCCAAAACCAAGTTGTATGCCATCAGTACGGCCGGCATCCTCAACACCTTGACTATTTTTGACATTGCCACCAACCCAACCACACCGGCGCAACTGGGGGCACTTGCGATTCCCTCTATCAGCGCAGGAGCCACCGTCGCCAAACTAGGCATCACCACCAATCAAAATGGTGACTGGTACCTGATTTTGGCAGATACGAGTTCACCACAAAAGTATTTCAGTATTGATGTAAGTAGTCCGCGGAGCCCGACCATCGCCACAACCACCACGCCTAGTATTGACACGCGCACCGCCATGGATATGGCCGCCCAAAACGACCTCGTAGTCGTGGCCTACGGAGATACCGGGATTATCATCTATCGTGTCGCAGATGGTGGAGCACTGAATGCCGTTCAGAGCTTTAATAGCACGGGCTACGCCAACAAGCTTTTCTTCAATGGCAATAGTCTGGCAATTTTCTCGGATGACGAACCATCCAACGCCACCACTACACCCACATCGGCCAACGTACTCATCACCATGAATCTCATCGCGAGTGTGAGTGCCACAGGGCAAGCGGCATTGACATCACCCCTTGCAGAGCAAAACAGTTACATGCACTCGACGCCCATCGATGGCGACAACGTCAACTGGTACCGCATGGTCGATGGTGCGCCCTATCGCCCCAATGAATTCATGGTGCTCAGTGCCGATGTAAACAACCCAGGCAACCAACGGATTTCGATTATCAACACCGCAGAATCAGACGCCTATCTGGTAAGTGACACCCAATTAACGGTCACCACTCCGGTACGCGTCGCCACCAACAGTCAGTCCGTCGCGGTGTTGGCACGTCAAGCAGCCATTACCAGCCTCGCAGGCTACCAGGTCAGTGATGCCCGCCTGTCCACCTACGCCTGTGATATTCTCAACAACTGTACGACGGTCGCCTCAACAGTGACAACCACCCAAAAACTGGGCATCGACCCACCGTTGCAAGCGAGTGTGCGGCTCATCAATCAAGTCAATGCGTATACCACCGGCACGCAACGCATCTATGTCAGTGGCGAAGCACCGCTGGGGATTAGCGAAATGTCACTCGTGTCTGACACCCAAATCCTCGCTACCATTGCAATCACGGGTACGCCTACGCAAATGGAGCGCTCGTTTGACATCACCTTACCAAGTGGTATTTATACCTTGAATGCCCAACTCAAAGATGGACAGGCAAATGTCATCACCAGCCCAGCGATGCGTACCGTGGTAGACCTCAGCGCACCACAAATCAAACTGATTGATGGCGTAATCGGTGAATCGTTGTTGGTCAACAATTACTTCTTGATTCGCGCAGTAATTACGGATGATATCGGCTTAGACAACCTGCAAATCATCAACACGTTACCCAACGCGCCACCTATTCCCTATACCTTAAAACACCGTGACTACAATAGCACCTGTAAATGTGTAGTGACTGACGTCACCGCCATCTATAATCGCCGTGCGACCGATGCCAAAGGGTTACCACTCCGCATCATTGCCAATGATGCTGCAGGACGTAGCACAATCAATACAAGCACGGTTATTTTCGACACCGTCCCACCGATCATTTCTGATGGTGCCGTCAAAGCGACTCTTAATGGCGTGGTCACGCCATTGACTGATGGCCAAACCGTCAGCGCAATTGCAAGCGCAAATCTCAATGTGGGCTGGAGCAAGATTGCTGATGTATCACCGATTTTGCTCAACAAACTCGAGTACACCGTCAAAACCCTGAGTAGCACCACGAACTACGCAGCGACACTCGATACCAAAAGTGCGCTTACGCTGGCCGCCGGACAATTCAGCGGGCTAACTACTGCGGAAGCCAGCCGCATGACCTTTGCGCTACGGGTACGTGACAGCCTAGGGAATGAATTATTGTCGAACTTACCATCAGTGTATGTCGACGCACCCACCACCCCTGACTACACGTTGATGAACAGCACCGAGCCGACATACCGCGGCTTTATCAACAATGGATGTGCAGCCCTCGGTGAAGATCGGCGTCCAGGACTAAACAATATTCAACGCTTTGCCATGACCTGGGATAGTCAAGCCATTCGTCTGAACTGGCAGGGCGCGAACTGGGATTACGACGGCGACCTGTTTATCTATCTCGACACGGTCACCGGCGGCACCGTCAAAGCCTATCGCCCAACCAGCTATACCCAAAGCATCTCCAACAGTGTGGCGCTCGGTGAGTCGTTCATCACCTTGCCCGTCAACATGGCCGTGCGGAGCACGGGATCGACGAGTAGCGTCAAAGATTATGTCAATAATTTCCAGACAGCACTCAGCCAAAGCCGCCAAGGCAACCGGGCCGGGACCATATCTGGTGGTGCCGACTACGTCATTCACGTGAAAGACAGTACTACGGCCAGTATTCTGCGCTGGAATGGCAGCGACTGGGTTGATACAAACGTCACCCCCAGCTACCGTGCAGTCAATGAACTGGGCATCGAACAAACTGATATCCGGGCCTTGTTCAGTTCAATCGGCTATGTGGTTGGGCAGCCCTTGGGTGTGGTGGCATTTGCAACCACCCCGACCAAATTCATGCCCTGGACCTCATTCCCCACCACCAACCCCATTCGCACCGAGCAGGGCACTAACCCAATTGCCATTACCCCCATGCTCAATGGCTTTGGGTGGAGCAATTTGAATGCAGGCGTCTGCCCCAAGACGGCAGCCCTCAATCCAGATACAACCCAAGTCATCACGTCGCTTACCAGTACACCAAACGGGGTATTTAACCGGGCCATGGCCGATAGCTTTACCAATACCGAACCCGATGCAATCAGCCAAATCATCAGCGACACCGCTGAGCTCTGTGACGCCTTAACCACCAACAATTGGTGTACTACCGTTTCACAATACGGCACGGCGATAAACAATGGTTCAGGGTTGCTTGACGCCTTGGCAAGTACGCTGGCGAGCGAACAAGATCCAGTCGTCGGCAACAATTCGGTTGTCACCTACACGCTGACCATCCAAAACCCCACCAACAAGCCAACCCGTACCATCTACGGGATCGTACAGACCTATGGAGGGATCTGGTTAACCAATCAAAACAGTACCGGCACACCAGCGACAGCGATTATTGGTGGCGGGAATTACGATTATCACTCGATTACCGCAAGCAATTTGCGTGACTACCAAGTCATTAGGATTGCCCCAATGGCAGCCAATAGCAGTCAAACACTGACGTTGCAGGCCAGAATCGACCCCTCCAAAGCCCAACCAACCGACAGCGATCGCATCAAGACCAGTAGCATCGCCAAAATCGAAGTACGCTTGACGGATGATAGCACCGGCACCACTCCGGACAACATCAACATCGCCCGTACCATTGAATGGCTCAATGCGGCAGTCGCCATCGACAGTAGTGCCCCCGAACGAGTCACCCCTGACACCCAGACCATCGTAAAACGTGGTGCGGTTACGATTACCGGTGGGCTCAGTGACGCCTCTAGCGTTCCGGCAGTCAACCTCGAGTATTACACCAACGTGAATGCGAACCGCATCCCCGTCAGTTGTGGTGCGTCGGTACTCGGACGCTGGTCGTGCCCCGTCACCGTACCGAATGGCGTCAGTAATCTGTCATACCGTGTCCGCGCTAGTGACGTCTACAATCAACAAAGCCAATGGAGCCCCTGGTATAACGCAATTGTTGATGTGACAGTACCGTCATTTGGCTTTACCGAACAGACCAACAGTATGTTTGGAGCAGCCTATGTCGGTGGCAGTGCAATCACCCTCGGTGGCACCGTATCTGACACCAACAGTATCGCCACCATCAAAGTATGTGACGAAAGTCAGCCGACTTGTGACTTTGGTACCACCACCAACCCCACCACCGAGCAGTCGGTGATTAGCAATACGGTAACCCTCGCGCAAGAAGTGACGGCCCAACCCTGTGCCGCCACGGAGTTTGCGAGCTATACCATGTTGCCCAACACCATCAGCACCGCCGCCCCCCAAGCGCGCGTAGGCAGTCTCACCGTCGATGTCAACGCCACATCGCTGGCCGCAAATGAACTCAATCTGTGGTTGCAATCACCGTCAGGCACGCTGACGCCGCTGATGACTTCAGTGCGCTCGGGCATGGTGAATTTCAATAGCCAATTTAGTGACAGTGCCAACACCACCACGGCAAGCCTCATCGGCACCACATCAATAACTGGCACGGCGACCTTGGTGAAGTCTGATGGATTGTTGTCGCGCTTCGGTGGCGAACCAGTCAACGGCACCTGGCAACTACTAGCCTGTGATCGCAACGAAAACAGCACCCGTACCACGATTAATCAATGGAAAATCACATTGACGAGTAGTGGCAATTCGGTCAGCAACAATGCCCCATGGACGTATACGGTCAAAAACACGGCCAATATCGATAACCAACTGCGGATACTGAATATCTATGCCCTCGACAATTACAACAACCTGAGCCCGGCAACCGTGGTGGCCCTGACCATCGATACCGTCGCACCAAGCGTGACCGTATCACAGCTGGCAAATTCGCTCCTGCCCGGATCGCAAGCGACATTGTTCCAAGGAACCCTCAGTGATGGCGGGAGCATCAATGGCATCAGTGCCAATGTGTATGACAGTAGTAAATTGGTACAAACCGTCAATATCACCACGCAATCGGTACAGAGCCAAGAGCTCGCGCGGACGAACTACCTGCAGGGTCGCTCATTGGTCAATTACACCTGGGAACTCCCCATCGATGCCGCGACACTTGCACCAGGAATCTACCGAGTGCAGTTCGTAGCCACTGACGTAGCGGGCAACCAACGCACCACAGATGCCTATACATTTACCGTGACGCAACCAACGGCACCATCATTACAGACCATCCAGATGCCCGCCACCCATCAACAAAACACCTTTGCCTTGCAGTACGTGGTCGATACCGGTAACGGTCCCACCACGGTTGTATCGACGGTCGCCCTCGACGGGAATGTCAACGTGCAGTCATCTGACACGACCTTGCAGATATGGGATAGCAGTGGTGTTGCCGACAGCACGGCCCAAGCCCAAATCCCCACGAGCTTACAGAACACGCAATTACGCCAACTCGAGATGAATGACCATCTCGCCGCAGCCCTCGACAACAACGGCACCCTGACGATGTGGGCACTGCAAACCAGCAACACGGTTGTTGTTGCACCACCTACAGATTCCGTCATGCAATTGTCCAATGTCACGCAATTTGCCATGGGGGATAGTAGCAACCAACACCTGCTGACGTTGTCAAGCACCGGCGTCATTACTGACTACACCCCGGCGGGTGAGGCAACGGTAGCGATTACCGATGCCGTCGCAATAGCGGCAGGCACCACCCACAACTTGGCGATCATCAAGACGGGTCAACTGGTGGCATGGGGTGGCACCAATAGTAATGGCGAAACCACCATCCCCATCAGCGACACCATGGGTATCAGCCAAATCGCGGCCGGAGATGGATTCAGCCTAGCGCTCAAGTCAGATGGACGACTGATTGCCTGGGGCAAAAACGACCTCGGACAAACCACCGTGCCCGTATCGGCAACCACTGGTATCACCCAAATCGCTGCCGGCGATAAGCACGGCCTGGCCCTGCGTGCAGACGGCGTCGTAGTTGCCTGGGGTGATAACAGCCTAGGGCAAACCACCATCCCGGTATCAGTCACCAATGCCCTCTACATTGCGGCTAACGCCAACAGTAGTGCCGCAGTCACTCGTGACGGCAAACTCTATGTGTGGGGCGCCACTACGAGTGTCGAGAGCTGCTGTTATGGCACGACGACAGTTGCACTCAACGGAACGCAGATACTGACCAACCAAGTCGCGAGTAACATTACTCAATCAAATAGCCTGCCTGCCAGCCTCGATCTGGTGCGTACGAGTAATCAATTCACCGGGCTCTTACCAGGGAGGCGCTACAAATACACGCTCACGGTGAGCAATAGCGCCGGGAGTGCGTCATACTCCGGGACGTTTACCCCGAGCCAGAGTTACGACAAACTCTACCTGCCGTTTTTAACGAATACTGACGGTGCGACTGCGGTCAACACCACGAGTGGAAAGTAAGGAGCACCGTCATGCAGAAACAACGAGTAAACCACAGCGTCATCACCATTGTGACATTGCTGATTGTGTTCTTCACATTCTTCAACAACCAACCCCATGTGGCTGCACAATCATCGATTGCGCAGCCCATGGTAGCAACCAATACCCCCACCGACACCGTCTACAACAGTGGGATTACCGCAAGTCAATCATCGACACAATTTGTTGGTAATGAAGCATCGCGTGCAATCGATGGCAATTATGACAATTTCACACACACGGATAACGATGACCGTGGTTGGTTACAACTCGATTTAGGATATACACGTGATGTTACTAAAGTAATTGTCTACAACCGGAAAGCCTGCTGTTATGAAGAGTTTATAAGTCCGGTAGCGTTTTTAAGTAATATCAATCTTGGTGATTCACGCGATATGAATTACAACAAAGCACAATCAGTTGCCTGGAAGAATGTGATTTGTAATAATCAAACTGATTGTACCACCGCACCATTGGGCATCGGTTACACCGTGACATTCCCTGCAGGTACCCGTGCCCGCTATCTACGCATCCAACTCGACTCCTCGGGGCATCCACTCACCATTGCCGAAATCGTGGTATCCGGTATCTTCCAAACCAATACACCAACCCCTACCAATTCATCAACCCCTACCAAAACATCAACCCCCACCAATACATCAACCCCCACCCCCACTAACACCCCACTCCTGTTAGCGCCAAATCCTTGTCCTAGCACCAGTATTGCGTCAACAGTTTTTTCACTATGTAGCTCAAAAATGAGTAATGAGAGCAACAGACAGGTGTGGCTGGATGGTGTACCAAATCAAACGGCGCTTAATTTCACTGCATACAATAGCACTGTATGGAATAACACAACAGCTGCGACCGCCGCAAATGGACCACAATACACCAACAGCGATGGTGGAGTCTATACTTTTGATGGAGTAGATGATTACTTCAGTCGAGCGCTTACTACAGCGAGTACCACGAACGTCTCTCTGCAGGCGACGTTTAAAATTCCTGATGTAACAGTAAAAGGACAAATAGTTTTATATAACGGAAGCATGGCATCCGGTAATGGCTATGGCATTTCAATAAATAATTCACCTGCGAGTGCACCTGGAAAACTTATACTTTTACAACCTGGTGTCGGGGGATGGAATGACACTGGTTATACAATAGAGAACAATAAATGGTATACCGTGGTGTATGTCATAACCGGTTCGACCGTCAAGGTATATGTCAATGGCGTGTTATTCACAACCATAACACCCTATTCTGTCCTAAATACACCGACGCTGAAAACAGAAGTAGGGCGGACAGATCATGGAGGTTTATTCTATTTCAGAGGTTCAATTGCGTCCGCTTCAATATACAATGCGGCATTGACTCAGGCACAAGTGACCAGTCTCTATGACAGCATCATTCCGACCCCCACTGCCAATCAAACCGGCACCGCTATGGCCAACCAGACCAACACCGTAATCGCCAATCAAACTGGCACCGCCACGAGATTGACGCAAATTGCTGCGTCATGGTCACCTACCCCGACCAATACCCCGACCAATACCCCAACCAATACCCCAACCAATACCCCAACCAATACCCCAACCAATACCCCAACCAATACCCCAACCAATACCCCGACCAATACACGTACAATTGTCGTCCCCACGCAGCCACTAACAGCCAATACATCGAGTGGTCAGGTTATTGCATGGGGTAATAATGCGCCCTACAAACTCAATGCGATTCCCAGCCAAGCCAATAGTACGATTGCCCAAATCGCCATGGGTGCCCATCATGCCTTGGCCGTTACGAGCGATGGCAAATTACTCGGCTGGGGAACCAACGTCAAAGGTGAGCTCACTATTCCCGCTCCAGCGCAAACCGGTGTCCTGCAAAGTGCTGTCGGGTTAAATCATAGTGTGGTACTCAAACAAGATGGCACCGTCGTGATGTGGGGCAGTAGTGCCGCATTAACCGCTCCGAGTGGTGGCGTGTTGACGGGGATTACCCAAATCGCCACAGGTGACAATCACACGGTGATGCTCCGCAACAACGGCACCATTCAGGTGTACGGCGCTAGTAGCCAACGCACCACGATTCCTACCGTCATTGCCAGTAAATCGATTGTCGGGATTGCGGCCGGCAGCGATAGCTCATTTGCCCTCGACAGTACCGGTACCGTCTATGCCTGGGGTAAATCGATAAACATACCTGTCTTAGCCGCAGGAAGTATCACACGAATTTTTGCCGCAGGGAATGTCTATGGTGCCCTACGGAGTGATGGCCGCCTTATCCTGTTTGGCAGTGGCGTCACCAATTTAGTTGCCACTGGCACCGCAAGTACACTTACCAATAGCACAAGCGGCTGCCCTTGTATGATCATCCCCAGCATGGATGGCGTACGCAACGTCAGTGCCACCCAATGGGGTGTGATTATCACCCGACGGTCACTACAAACTCAAGCATATGCCTATAGCGGTCAATCTGTGCCAAGTGCCTTACCAACCGGGATATTGCAACTCAGCACCAATCCCAATCATGCCATCGGGATTGCCATCATGCCCGTGTATGCCAGCACCAGCACGCCCACCAGCACGCCGGTACTGTCATTAACGACGCTCCGGTTTGCCTCTGAATATACTGCTCCCGGCTATTTGAGCATCTGGGGTGGCGACAGCACCATCAATTCCTCAATCCCCGTCGCAGCCCAAGGACAATTACTCCAAGTGGTGGCCGGTTATCGCCATATCAGCGTATTAGGCACCGATGGCGTCGTCGTAGCGTGGGGCGACAATCGCTACGGCCAAAGCACCGTACCAAGCGAATTAACGACCACAAAGCCCCTCACCGACAGCATGCGGGTAATTGCCCTCGCCTCAGGCGCCAATCACAGCTTGGCACTGCGTAGAAATGGGTCGGTGTTGGCATGGGGTAACAATGGCTCTGGTCAATCAAACGTGCCCAGTAATTTACTCAATGTGGTGAGTGGTATTGTGACAGCAACAAGCACCAATACCACCACTGCCACGAATACGAGTACCACCACTGCCTCGAATACGAGTACCACTACTGCCACGAATACGAATACCACCACTGCCACGAATACGAGTACCACCACTGCCACGAATACCAGGACGAACACGCGCACATCCACCAGGACGAACACACGCACATCCACCAGGACGAACACACGCACATCCACCAGGACGAACACACGCACATCCACACCCATCCCCGTAATCAAATCATTTGCCGTGCAACTCGCTGCAGGGGTCAGCCATTCAGTGGCACTGCTCAGCGATGGTACGGTGCAAAGTTGGGGGGATAACACGTATGGGCAACTCGATCAACCATCTCTTACGAGTATTGTCAAAATCGCTGCCGGCGGCTGGCATACTGTAGCCCTGCGCCAAGACAACATCGTGTTTGCCTGGGGACGCAATAATGCAGGGCAAACAGATGTCGTGACCTATCGAAACGTCATTGATATCGCTGCCAGTGCTGAAAACACCCTGCTGTTGCTGCGGAGCGGTCGTATAGTTGTTATCGGCCAAAACGATTATGATCAACGCACGCTCCCTGCGGGGATTTTCCAACAAATTGGTGCCGGCGAAATGCACTTACTCGCCATTAGCGACAGCAAGCAAGTCGTCAGCTGGGGGATGAACTCAAATGACCAAGATCAGGTTCCC